>JAFAPL010000184.1 GCA_019247135.1 Chloroflexota bacterium
GCCTCGAGAAACCACGCCCAGCGCGCGTCGCGGCCACTGTCCCTGACAGAGAAAGCCGGGTCCAGCGCGTCCGTGGCGGCTATTCCTAACTGAGGAAGCCCCGTCCAGCGCGTCCGTGGCGGCCGTGCCTAACTGAGGAAGCCCCGCCAGCGCGTCCGCGGCGGCCGTGCATTGAGAAAACCGCGCCCTAGCGCGCGTCGCGGCGGCTGTCCCTGACAGAGAAAGCCCCGTCCAGCGCGTCCGTGGCGGCTGTTCCTAACTGAGGAAGCCCCGTTCAGCGCGTCCGCGCCGTCCGTGCCTTGAGAAAACCGCGCGCAGCGCGCGTCCGCGGCCGTCCGTATACTCAGCGGCGTGTCCGTCCAGGTGCGACTCGCGCGCTCGGACGACGCTGACCTGATCCATCGCATCACCCAGGCCGCCTTCGCCGAATACCGCGGCGCGCTGCCGGTGGAGCCGGGTGCGCTTACCGAAACGGTCGCCGATGTTGCGGCCGCGCTCCGCCAGGGCGGTGCCGTGCTGGCGACGATCGACGGCGAGCATGCCGGCGCGGCGCGCTTCGTCCGCGAGGACGAAGACCTGTACGTCGGTCGCGTAGCGGTGCTGCCCAGCCATCGGCGGCAGGGTGTCGCGTCGGCGATGATGGGCTACCTCGAGCAACTGGCGCCGAGCCTGGGCTGCGCGGCAGTCCGCATCGGAGTCCGAGAGTCGTTGCCGAGCAACGTGGCGCTGTACCAGACCCTCGGCTACGAGGTCGTCAAGATCGAGCCGCACCCGCGTGGTCCAGATCGCAGCTTCACCATGCGCAAACTTGTGGCGGCGCATGCCTGACTTCGACGTCGTCGTGGTTGGCCTGGGCGCGATGGGCAGCGCGGCCGCCTATCAGCTCGCCCGACGAGGTCAGCGCGTGCTCGGCCTGGAGGCGTTCGCCGAAGGTCACACCTTTGGCTCTTCGCACGGCGAGACGCGCATCATCCGCATGGCCTATTTCGAGCACCCGAACTACGTGCCTCTGCTGCGCCGCGCATACGAGCTCTGGGAGGAAACGCAGCAGGCGGCGCGGGCCAGACTGCTGCACCTGACCGGTGGACTGTTCATCGGACCGCCAGACGAGGACCTGGTCCGCGGCTCACTCGAAAGCGCCCGCCAGCACAACCTGCCATACGAACTGCTCGACGCCAACGAGATTCGGCGTAGATTCCCGATACTCCAGGCTCGCGGCAATGAAATGGCGCTGTATGAGGAGCGCGCCGGAGTCCTGTTTCCGGAGAAGTGCATCGACGCGCACTTGCGACTCGCGCGCGAAATCGGTGCCGTGATGCACCATTCGGAGCCGGCGACCGCATGGTCCTCCGACGCCGACGGCGTCAGTGTCCAGACGGGTCAAGCACGCTACACGGCGGGCAAACTCGTTCTCACCGCCGGTGCGTGGCTGAGCAAGCTCGTGCACGAACTCGCGGGTGTGCTCCAGCCCGAGCGGATTCCATTGTTCTGGTTCAGCCCGCGCGCGAACGCGGAGCAATTCGACCTCGGTCGTATGCCGATATGGATCTGGCACGACGCGGCGCTCGGGGATTTCTTCACCACGCCACACGTGGAATGGCCCGGGGTGAAGATCGGTAAGCACCACACATTGCTGAATTGTGATCCGGATAGCGTGGACCGCGCTGTCTCACCCCGCGACGAGGCGCCCGTGCGTGCGTTTCTGGAGCGCTGCGTGCCCGATCTGGCCGGCTCGATCGCCGATAGCCGGGTATGCATGTACACCAACACGCCCGACCAACATTTCGTGATCGATGTGCATCCGCGGTATTCGAACGTTGTGTATGCCGGCGGATTCTCGGGGCACGGCTTCAAATTCGCGAGCGTCGTCGGCGAGATCCTGGCCGATCTGGCGATGACCGGTCGCGCCACGCCACACGCGGATTTTCTGCGCTCTCCTAGACTGCTCAGCGGCCCTGAAACTGCGGCCGCCGCTTCTCGTTGAACGCGTTGATGCCTTCGCGCCGGTCTTCTGAAGCGATCGCACGCATGTACGCTTCGTGCTCGCGGTCCAGTCCATCCGGAAATGGCAGATCGGCCCCCTGATCGATCGCCCACTTCGCCTGACGGACCGCGAACGGACTGTTTTTCAGAATCTCATCCACCAGGCGATGCACGGTCGGTAGTAGCTCCTCACGCGCAACCACCTGGTTGACGAGGCCGAGCCGCAGCGCCTCCTCGGCGGGAATCCGCCGCGCCGCGAAAATCAATTCCTTCGCCCGTTGGCGGCCGATCAACCTGGGCAGGCTCTGCGTTCCACCGCCACCGGGGATGATGCCCAGCGACACCTCCGTCAGTCCGAAGACCGCGTCCTGCGAGGCAATGATCATGTCGCACAACATGGCCAGCTCTGTGCCACCGCCCAGCGCATAACCATGCACTGCCGCGATCATCGGCTGGGGTACGGCGCGCATGGCCGCGAAGGTCCGCCTGAGTAGTTGGCGTTGCTCGCTCCACTGTTGCGGCGTGAAATCCCGTCGGGCTTTCAAGTCCGCACCGGCGCAGAATGCGCGCTCGCCAGCACCGCGCATGATCACGGCCCAGGTCGCGGTATCACTGGCAAGCTCTTCGCACACCGCTGTGAGATCCGCGGCTAACGTGTTGTCGATCGCGTTCAACACCTCAGGCCGGTTGAGCGTCACGGTTGCCACGTGACCGTCACGCTGCAGTACGACGGTCTCGCTCACAGCGACTGAATCGAATCCAGACTGTTCAACGACTCCCGGTCGTTCACGCGTCCATCCAGTTGGTCCGCGAAAGCCTGGTCGCGCATTGTCCGGATCGCCTCGCTGATGCGCACGGGGTATGGAGTGGGCGGGATCAATTGCCGATACTCCGCTGGCAGGCGACGCAAGTTGGCTTGTGCGAACTCCCAGATCTCACTGAGTGGAGGCAGCGAGCCAGGCACCACATCGCCACCAAGCACAACTGGCTTGAGCAAGCGCTCGCTATCAGCGGGCTTCGGTTCGGATGCGAGTTGCACGACGTCACACAAGAAATTACCGACCCGATACACCTCTTTCACACCCGGCCAGGTGCTCTTCTCGCCCGCAACCTTGAGCTTGGGATGCGGACCACGCTCATCGGAGTAGAAGACTTCCTTGTAAACGCCGCCCAGCGCCGCACCTTCGATGTCCCGTTCGACCGACCCGGCGCCGACGCCGAGACTGGTCCCGACGCCGAAGGAATCGATGGGCGCTCCGGCTTCCAGGAGCTCCTGGATCGAGAACTCGTCCAGGTCGCCAGACGCCGCGATCTTTACCTCGTGTAGCCCTCCCCGATCGAGCGCGTCGCGTACGTAGCGCGAATCCTCGATCAGGTCACCGCTGTCGAGACGGACGGCCGCCAGTACGTGGCCCAGCCGCTCGCGCGCCTCGCACGCGACCTCGACGGCCGTACGAATGGCCGCGCGCGGATCGTACGTATCGAGCAGCAGCGTGTAGCGGTTGTAAGTGTTTGCAATCGCCTCGAATGCCTCGCGTTCAGTGTCGAACAACTGGATGAGCGCGTGGGGCACGGTCCCGGTTGACGGCAGACGGAAGCGGAAGGCGGCCCCGAGAAACGACGTGCTGAAGCACCCGCCGATGCGGGACGAGCGGGTTGCGACGAATGGATCCTGTGCGCGGCGTAGCGAGAACTCCGCGACCGGCTTGCCGCGCGCGGCCCAGACGACGCGACTTGCCTTGGTCGCGATCAACGTCGCGAGATTCATGGCCTGTAACAGCCCGGACTCGAGCAGCAGCGCTTCGGCGAAGGGCGCGGTGACGCGCAGCAGGGGCTCGTTCGGGAAAGCGATCGAGCCCTCGGGCATGGCCAGGATCTCGCCGGTGAAGCGCAGGCCTTGCAGGTACTGCAAGAACTGCGGGTCGTAGTCACGGATCTGCTGCAGGAACTCGAGATCTTCCTCGGTGTAGTGGAAGTGGCGCACGAACTCGAGGGCCATTTCGAGGCCGGCCACAAGGAGGTAGGCGCCGCCGAAGGGGGCACGTCTGGCGTAGAGGTCGAACGTGGCCGAGCCGTTGCGATCGGCGCGCCAGGCGACGTAGGCCGAGTCCGGGTGATACAGGTCGGTGAGCAGGCCCGGGTGGTACGGGGTATACGACCGCGCCATGGGCATGGCCATAAATTTGATAGTAACCAGATGACGCTCCACGTGACGCCTTGCGTGACG
>JAFAPL010000185.1 GCA_019247135.1 Chloroflexota bacterium
GTCGTTGAAGTCGGAGGGGTCGTAGAGTCCGTCCTCATCGCCGATAAGCACATTGAACGCCGCTGCTAGCTCCAGCAGCTGATACCAATCCAGGCAATTACGAGCGAGCCGCGAGACCTCCAGTCCGAAGACGATTCCTACTTCGCGAAGCGCGAGCATCGAAACCAGCCGCTGATAGCCTGGTCGGTTGCTGCTCTGTGCGCCCGAGATCCCGAGATCGTCGTCGATCACCAGGCAGCGTTGCGGCGGCCAGCCGAACGTTTTGGCGCGATCGGTGAGCTGGTACTGACGCAGGCGGCTTTCTGGATGATGCTCGACCTGCATCGGCGTCGATTGCCGCACGTACACCACGGCGATCCGGTTGAGGTGACCGGACTGGATGGCAGATGGGTTCACTCATCGCTCCCAGATCGATCGGGCGCAGCAGGAACACCAACTGGCCGATCAAACGCCGCCGAGCTGGCGGTGGAAGTTGGGTCCACATCCGACGAAGAGTACGAACCGACAAGGTCTGGTTGGCCATAGGCACACTCCGCTCGCTGCAAACCGAGGAGGCGCTGCGTGAGCGTGTCGAGTACTACCAGCGGCAGGCGCACCGCCTGAAGTTCCGTCGGGGCCGGCATGCTGGGCGGCATCGACTCGAGCCAGCGCTCGGGCAAACGGTATAGCGGAACGCCGGGCTTTCCGGAAGAGCCACGATGCAGGTGACCGTGATGTTGGCTTGTCGGCGGCGACTGAGGACAACCACCTCTCGGCCGTACAGCGGGTGCCGCGGTAAGACCACAAACCGGTGCTCTAAAGGCGTGTGGCCGCCCGTACCGCTGGAGTAGGCACTGATTGCATGAGCCTGTTGCTCGCACCCCCACCGATTGGGCTAGTGCGGGTCCGGTACCTGCCAGACCGGATCAACCAAGCCATTCTGACGACGGTCCAAGGGCAATTTGCCGTTACCGTGGCGTTCACCCCTTGGATCATCGGGCCTTCAATGATTGCATCTCCACAGGTGATAAGTGGGCTCGGCTGGCGCGTGTCCGTCGGTCACTACACAGTTGTTTTCGATGCGCCCATCGCAGGCGAGTCAATGCCTGGATTAGGTATTATGCGCAGCCAGCCTAGGCCCCGCCTGTAGGCTCTCGCCCCCCCGTCTGGATGTAGCCCGTCACGACTGCTGCAAACCTGTGCTCGCTGAGCGTCGGGAGATCGGCCAAGTCTCGCAAACCGACGAACTCCAGGAACGCTCGCGTCGTGACGAACAGGTGATGCGGGTTGTGGGCGATCAGCCCCCGCTCGAGCAGCGTGGCGATGGCGCTGTCGCTGGCCGAGCCCCGGATGTGCTCGACGCCCGAGCGAGCGATCGGCTGGCGATAGGCGACCACGGCCAGCACCTCGAGCGCCGCACTGGACAGCGGCACCGGGCGCGGAGTATTCAGGTGCCGCTCGACGGACGAGCACACCTCGGGTGCGGTGACCAGCCGCAGCTCGTCGCCGTGCCGCTGCACCCCCAGCCCCAGCGGCGGACTTTCTCCCAGGAACTCGTAGGCGTCCTCGAAGCGCTCCCTGGATAGACCCGCAGCAGCGCGGATTTCTTTCACCGTGAGTCCCTGGCTGGCTGAGGCCCACAGCACGCCGACGATGTGCGCCGCCGCCGCGCGCGTGTCGGTCCTCGGATCACCCTCGACTCGCCTTCGCTCCGCACGCCTGCCGTTTCGCTCGAGCAGCTTTCCCATGACCGGGCTGGTCATGGCGCGCGCCGTCGCCGAGCGCCGCGCCAGCACCACTGGTCTGGTATCGCCGAGCGCATTGAGAAGCTCGCGGCCGATGCAGCGAGCGACCTGGTCGGGGTAGTCGAGCAGATCGAGCGCGGCCAGCGGCTGCGGCACGATCGGGTAGTTCGGCGGAAACGGCCATGGCTGATCAACCACTCTCAGCAGCACGCGATCGGCGAGCTTATGGCTCTCGTCCGAGCCGCCCACATCCAGCTGATTGAGCTGCTCTTGCAGGACCGAGAAGGCCTCCTCTGAGATATACGCGTCCAGGCGCCAGCTCGGGTCGACGCCGCCGGCGAGCTCGCTCCAGACGTAGGCGGCCGCGACGCTGGCGCCAGTGCGCACAAGAGCTGCGTCTGATTCGAGCGCGTCGCGTAGGTCTCGGGGCACGTGGCGCACGATCAACGTGGCCCGCCGGCGGAGCCGCGGCGCGAGCTCGACGAGTGTTTCTCCGCGTGCAAGCCGCGCGCGCGTGCGGGAAACCTCCTCGGCACGCTCGAGCAGACCCAGGCAGCGCTCTGAAAACGGCTGATCGCCGCTGGCCAGGCCGATCAGCGCCCACGCGTTCCGCGCACTCAGCGGAGCGCCGCTAGCGCCGCCGGCCGCCAGCCAGCGCTCCACGCTCGCGCGCACGATCCGCACGGGCCCGGCTCCGTCCTCGGTGTCCGCCGCGGCGAGCAGGTCGCCCGAGCGCAGCAACGCATACACCCGCGTCCGATCGCGCCCGAG
>JAFAPL010000189.1 GCA_019247135.1 Chloroflexota bacterium
GCAAACGTTACTCGGAGCGAGTCAAGGAACGCTGCGACCCGCAGTTGCCCTTCGCGCTCGCCGCTATGCGAGTTGGGCCAGACCGGGTTCCTGCGTTCGCCTTTGAGGACGCCATGCGGCGCAAGGTGCTGGAGTAGGTAGGCTCACGATATCGAGGTCCTGCCGGAGAACGTGCGGCCGCGGGCCTGGGCGATGCTAGACGGTTCAGGCAGGAATCCTGACGGGGTCGCCGACCCAGACGCGCTCGTCCTCCAATGCCCGGACGATCGCCTCCTCCAACGGCACCCGCCGTCCCGCTAACCAGGCCGCGTCAAAGGCTGCATCACCCAGGACAGCGCGCAGAGCGGCAATCTGGTGCGCGTACTCTGGATGGATCAGCGTGAGCAGTGATATCGACCAGCTGCGGCTGCCGGCACTATCCAGCTGCTCACGTACGGCATGAGCCGCGCCCAGCAGGCGGACCGCCGACTCGAGCTGGGCTCGCAATCCGAGGGGCGCGGCGATCCGGGCACGTGCCAGGGCCAGACCCTCGATACTGAACGCCTGCTGCACTTTGCTCATCACGTGACGCAGCTGCAAACACTCGGCGAAAGCCGCCGCCGCACCGCTGTCGTCACCGTCTCGGGTGGCGATCCGCCCCAGAAGCCTGAGCTCTTCTGCCAGGCCACGGCTATCGCCGAGCTGGCGAAAGGTCGCCACCGCGTCGGTGCACAGGCGCCGCGCGCGCTCGAGATCGCCCGCCTCGGCGGCCAGTCCAGCCAGCGCGCCTGTCGCATAGGCCACATCGGCGCGGTCACCCAGGCCTTGATACAACCTGAGACTCTCCTCGAAGAGTGCCGTGGCGCGTTCGTAATCGCCGCGCGCTACCGCGACGCCACCCGTATGCAAGAGCACGTAGGCGATGCCGCCCACGGTACCCGTCGTCTGATACAGGCGCAGGCTCTCCTCGAGTAAGGCGCTCGCGCCGTCCAGGTCGCCCTCGGCCCTCCGCTGCGTGCTGAGCCAGCTCAAGATGGCCGCGCTACCGCGCGTGTCGCCCTGCGCCCGACACAAATCGAGGCTTGCCCGAAGCAACGCCTCATGCCGAGCAGCGTCCCCGTCGCGGCGCGCGACGTGCGCCAGCGTGTTGAGTGCGACGGAGCTGTTGCCCACCTGGCCGAGCTGGCGCCAGCGCGCCAGGCTTTGCTCGGCGAGAGGGGTGGCGCGCTGATAGTCTCCCTGCAAAAACCTCAGCCAGGCAGCCGTGGCAAGCGCGCTTGCCTGCAGCGGCGCAAGGTGCGCGCCGCCCTCAGTTTGGGATGGCGCCTGCAGGAGCGTTTCCAGCCACTCGCAGCCTTCCCGCACGTAGCCGCGCTCTTCAAAGAAAGTCGCCAGTGCGCCCGCCAGCCGCAGCCCCAGTTCGGGGCGGCCCGCCGACCGAGTCCAGCCCAAGGCCGCGCGCAGATTATCGAGCTCCCGATCTAGCCGGTCGAACCAGGCCCGCTGGTCGGCGCCGGCGAGGTACGGCTCGGCCTCTTGCGCAAGGGCGAGGAAGTGTGTGGCGTGCCGCTCGCGCTGCAGGGCCGCCTCGTTGCTGGCTTCCAGCGCGTCCTGCGCAAATTCGCGCACGGTCTCCAGCATCCCGCAGCGCAGCTCGCTCCTCGGCGCATCCAGTCGATGCACAAGGCTGCTGTCGATCAGCACCTGGAGCCGATCAAGCACGTCATCGGCTGGCAGCCCGCGATCGCCGCACACCGCCTCGGCGGCCTCGAGCGACCAGCCGCCGGCGAACACCGCCAGCCGCCTGAACAGCAGCTGCTCGCCGGATTCGTCACCAGCAGTCTCAGCGCGGCGCAGTTGGCCAGGAGCTCCGCCAGCAGCGGCCCCGCGGCCAGCAGGTGCTCGAAGTTGTCGAGCAGCAGCAACGCTTGTCGGTGGCGCAGGTGCCGCAAGACGAGCTGCTGGGCGCTGCCACCCACTTCGCGCAGCTCCAGGGCCCGGGCGATCGTCGCGGCGACCAGGCGCGCGTCACGCACCGGTGCCAGGTCAATGAACACGACACCATCGGCATACGCACCCTGAGTGGGTAGCCTGAGGAGTGTTTGGCCAGTTGGCTCCTGGGCTCAGTGCACGCTCGATGGGTGTGGTTTATTTGCGATGTGCCGCTGAGGCCGGTGCGCTCGGCCAGTTGCTCGCGGCTCAGACCGGCCTGGCGTCGCAGCCCCCGCAGGCGAACGCCGAACGTGCTCACCTCGGCGGCTGACGCTGCCCGGGCGCCTACCGGCTCGCCGCTCGAGCCTGGCATGCGGCAGTTTAGCACGCGTATTCGACGGCCTCGGACCCGGCGAGCGGCCTCCGCGAGTGTTAGCCGCGGGC
>JAFAPL010000194.1 GCA_019247135.1 Chloroflexota bacterium
AGCCAGGCCGCGTACGACCGGCTGATCGAGAACGCACGCCTGCGAGGCGACGCCCTCGTGTTGCGGCGCATTGTCGAACGTTACGAGAAGGCCGCCGCGCAGTTCGGCTTGTTGCCCAGCCGTTACAGTCGCGAGCACCGCGCCTGACCCCTCCGGTCGGGTTCCGGCGGCTCGGCAACTCCTCAACGAAGGTTGAGCAGGATTGAGTGAGCCCGCGAATGGCGGCCGATGATGGCGGTGGGCAGTTTACTTGGTATCGAGGAGTCCTCGAGGCGTTACGTAAACGTGAGTTTTCTGTGAGGTGTTGTCTTGTGAGATCCCCGCTCAGCTCCGCCAAGGCATTGATCATCCGTGTAGTCCCGCATCTGTCGAGTGTCAGCTTCGCGATTGCGTTAGCTATGGCTTGCGCTAGATCTAACGGATGGGGCAACTAGCATGCTTGACGGCCACGATCCACTCCCGAGCGAGTCGGCGGCGTCCGACCTTCGGCGCCAGATCGATCGTTCCGTCTCACGGGCGCTCGTTGACCGTGACTACCAACAACGCTTGCTCGCGGATCCGACCGTGCTCCTGGAGGGGCGCGGTTGTCCGCCGCAGCACTTTCTGCACCTGCGCGGTATCAGAGCCGAAAGCTTGACGGACTTTGCTCGTCAGGCCGAGGCGCTCTTCTGGCTGGACCGCCGACCGCACCTGCAGGAGGAGGAGCAGCGGCCCGCCGCCGCGGCCATCTAGCGGGCGACGACGTTCGCGAGCTTTCCGGGAACGACGATCACCCGCTGTACGCTCGCGCCGTCGGCTGTCAGTTGTCGCACTTTCGGGAGCGCGAGCACGAGCTCGCGCACCTGCGCTTCGTCGCGCGCGACATCAGCCGCCACGAGTACCTGATCACGCACCTTGCCATTGACCTGGACCACGAGCGTGACCTGAGCCTGCGCCAACAACGCGTCGTTGTATGTCGGCCAGGCCTGCTGATGAATGCTGTACGGCAAGCTCAGTACGCCCGTCCACAGCTCCTCGGCAATGTGGGGAAACACCGGCGCGGCTACCAGCAGCAGGGAGCGAATTGCTTCGTTCCACGCGTCCCGACCGACAGCACGCTCGGAAGATGCTCGTTTCAGCTCATTGCGCAGGATCATCAGCTTTGCGATGCTGGTGTTGAAGCGAAAGCCTTCGAGGTCTTGCGTGATGCCCTTGATCGCGAGGTGCACCTGACGCCTGACTGCGGCGTCAGCCGCTCCCTGGTCCTGTGAAGGCGCCGGCGCGGACGCCAGGTTCCAGATGTCGCGCAGCAGGTCCTGAATACCGCTCAGCGCTGACGTGCTGATCGTCCCGCCTTGATCCCACGGGCCGAGGAACGCCAGCCACCCGCGCACGGCATCTGCTCCCGAGGCTTCGACGTGTTCGTCCGGATTGACCACATTGCCGTGGCTCTTGGACATGCGTTTACCGTCCGTGCCGAGCACTTCGCCCTGGTTGTAGAGGCGCTTGAACGGCTCGCGGAAGTCGAGCATTCCCAGGTCCTTCAGGACCCGAGTGAAGAAGCGGCTGTACAGCAGGTGCATGACCGCATGCTCGGCGCCACCCATGTACTGGTCCACCGGCAACCAGTATCTGACTCTGGCCGGGTCGAAGGGCTCATCGTCCCGATCCGGCGATGCGTACCGCAGGAAGTACCACGAGGAGTCCATGAACGTGTCCATCGTGTCGGTCTCGCGCTTGGCCGGGCCACCGCACTTCGGGCACGTCGTGTTGACGAAGCTGGCGCTGGTGGCGAGGGGATTGCCTTCCGCCCCCGCAGCTGGGTTGAAGTCGACATCCGCCGGCAGGCGTACGGGCAGTTGATCCTCAGGAACAGGCTGCGTCCCGTCAGTCGGACAGTACACGACGGGAATGGGGGTGCCCCAGTAGCGCTGGCGAGACACCAGCCAGTCGCGCATGCGGTAGTTCACGCGGCGGCGACCAACGCCGCGTTCTTCGAACCAATCAGCGATGCGTTCCCAGGCTTCGTCGTTGGGTAGCCCGTTGAACTCGCCCGAGTTGACCATGACCCCGGGGTCGACGTAGGCGTGGTTACCTGGCAATTCATCCGCCGTGATGTCGTCCGGCGCGTCTGGGGGCCGCACCACGACACGAATCGGCAAGCCGAGCTTGCGCGCGAACTCCCAGTCGCGCTCGTCGGATGCAGGCACGGCCATGATCGCACCCGTGCCGTACTGGGCCAGCACGTAGTCGGCGATCCAGATCGGCAGGCGCTCGCCAGTGGCCGGGTTGATGGCGTAACTGCCTATCGGCACGCCTGTCTTCTCGCGTTCCGTGGACATGCGCTCGATCTCGGTCGCCCGTCGCGACTGGTCGACATACTGCTCGACCTGCGCGCGATGCTCTGGCGTGGTGAGCCGCTCCACGAGCGGATGCTCCGGCGCGAGGACCACGTATGTCATCCCGAAGACCGTGTCGACTCGGGTCGTGAAGACGCTGATGTTCAGGTCAGGATGGTCGAAGACGGGCAGATCGAACTCAACACCTTCGCTGCGGCCAATCCAGTTGGTCTGCATCGACACGATGCGCTCCGGCCAGTCGATTTCCGAGAAGTCGAGCAGATCATCCGCGTACTTCGTGATGCGGAAGAACCATTGCTCGAGATCCCGTTTCGAGACCACCGACTCGCATCGCCAGCAGCGTCCGTTGTGCACCTGTTCATTGGCCAGCACGCCGTGATTCGGGCACCAGTTCACCGGCGCCTTCTGGCGGTAGGCCAGTCCACGCTCGAGAAACTTCAAGAAGAACCACTGGTTCCACTTGTAATACTCGGGCAGGCAGGTCGCGACCTCTTTGGTCCAGTCGTAAGAGCCGCCCATCGTCCGCCATTGGCGCTCCATGCGGCCGATGTTCTCCATCGTCCACGTATAAGGATGGGTACCGCTCTTGATGGCCGCGCCTTCGGCCGGCAGCCCGAACGCGTCGAAGCCAGGTGGGAACAGGACGTTGTAGCCCTGCATGCGGCGAAATCGGACGTGTACGTCAGCCAGCGAGAAGTTCCACCAGTGACCGAGGTGAAGGTCGCCGCTCGTGTACGGAAACATCACGAGCCCGTAGAACTTCGGACGCGAGGCATCGGGCTCGGCTTCGTAGAGCTTGTCGGCTTCCCAGCGTGCCTGCCACTTCGGCTCGATGGCCCGGTGGTCATAGCTCTGCTGCGGCCTGGCCGGTGCGGCCGCGCCCCGCGGAGTCGGAGACGGAGCGTGGGGATGCGAACCTGTAGGGGCAACGCGGGCCATAATTCGTGAATTGTATGGAACGACGCCTGGTGTACGACTCAGATGCCGTCCAGCCAGGGCGCTGCCCGACGTGCGGCAAGCGGCGGGATCGCTGCTCGTGCGCCTCAGAACGCCGAGCACCTGCGCCCGGCTCTGCCCCGCGAGTGCCTAACGACGGTGTTGTTCGCTTACTGCGTGACCGAAAAGGCCGTGGCGGCAAGACGGTGACGTTGGTGACCGGCCTCACCGGCTCGGCTGATTCCCTCGCCCGACTGGCCAGCGACCTGAAGCGTCTGTGCGGCACGGGCGGGACACTGCGCGGCGATGTCCTCGAGATGCAAGGCGACGTGCGCGATCGCTTGCGCCCCGAGCTCGAGCGTCGTGGCTACACGGTCAAAGTCGCGGGCGGCTGACGCGCGCCGCGCCACGAGATCAGGAAGCGCGTCCAGCGCTCGTCGACGACCGCCTCGTCCGACTCGGGCATGGCTGCCTGGCCGCGCGGGTACGCGCGGACCTGCAACTGGCCGTCGCCCGGCCTGCCCGCGGTGTGCCAGTCGCGGACCACGCCCACCAACCGTTCCGCCTGTATCGCCGAGTCCGGCGCCGCCTCGACGTACAGCTCGTGTCCGGTCGCCCAGCCGAGCAGCGCAATGCCGTCCGGCGCGACGACACCCACCGACCCGCGGATGCGCTCCGTAGTCCCGAACAGGTCAGGCACCGCGGAATCCCCGGCCTCCGCATACACCATGCACACCGTCGGCTCGTGGACGACCAGCCACACATGCAGCGCATCGCGAATGTCGTCGAGTGTTGCCGACACACCCGTCAGCCACCGCTCGCGCGGCTGCCGCAGCCAGTGCGCGATTCGCTCTGACGGCAATGAGAAAGTGTCGTCCGGCGGCGTGACGCTGAGTGTCCCGCGCGGACCCGACTCGACCAGCACCGTCGGTCCCGCCAGCAAACCGCGCAACGGGATGAACGCGCACGCCTGTACCGAGATACTGACCAGGTGGTGATCCTCTGGCCGAAACGCGATTGACCTTTGTGGCCCACGGATGCGGAGCGGCAGGACCAGGCGTCCGTCAGGGCGGAGCTGTTCGCGCCAGGCGGGTGCGATGTCGCGGCTCCCGACCGTCAACATGATCCGGTCGAACGTTCTCTCACATTCAGACTCCAGCGCAGAATCCGCCGACCGCTCCGGGCAGCCGAGTGCCCCATCTCGGACGAGCGCGCGCACTGTCGGAAAACCCGCGGCGCGCAAATGGTCTTTCGCTGCCGCCACGATGTCCTCGTCGATATCGAGCGTCGTGACCGATCCCGTTGGACCGACGATGTGTGCGAGCAGCGCGGCGTTGTATCCGGTTCCGGCGCCGATCTCGAGTACGCGGTGGCCCGGCTGGGCGTCCAGTTGCTCGAGCATGATCGCCATCACGTTCGGCGCTGAGGCCGAGCTGACCCCGACGCCGTCGACGCGCTTGGTCACGATCGCGTCGGCGCTGCGATATACCTCCTCGAGATCCACGCCTGGCACGAAGAGCTCGCGCGGGACCGCCTCCAGCGCCGCCGACACCCGCTCGGAATGCAGGTGGCCGTCGGCGCGCAACACCTCCACGAGCCGTCGCCGCAGCGCGCGCGTGTCAGGGCGGCTGGCCGGGCCCACTCAGGGATATTCGCACACCCGATGATCGCCTCTGATTCATACTTCATCGCGTATGAGCAGCGAGCAGCCTGTTGTCGTCGCCGTGAGCCGTGACGCGAAGCACGCCATGATCAAGCCAACGCAGGAAGCCATCCGTTTGCTCGAAGGCCTCGGCGTCGAAGGCGACGCGCATCTGGGTGAAACCGTCCAGCATCGATCGCGCGTGGCGCGCAATCCACGTCAGCCGAACCTGCGGCAGGTGCACCTGATCCATGCTGAGCTGCACGACGAGCTTCGGGCCTCGGGGCTCGACATTCGCGCGGGCGAAATGGGCGAAAACGTCACGACGCGGGGCGTCGACCTGCTCGGGCTGCCCACGCGTACGCGTCTCCGACTTGGGGCCTCGGCAATCGTCGAGATCACGGGTTTGCGCAATCCGTGCACGCAGCTCGATCGCGTTCAACCGGGCCTGATGAACGCCACTCTCGACCGCGACGCCGATGGCAACATCGTGCGTAAAGCGGGCGTGATGGCCATCGTCGTGGCCGGCGGCGAGGTTCAGCCTGGCGACCCGATTACGATCGAGCTGCCGGCGTACCCGCACACGAAGCTCGAACCGGTGTAAATCGGCCCGGGCCTCGAGCGCCCGGCATGCGTCCTGCGCAGGGGGCGCGCAGACGTATGTCTGCAACGCACGGCAACTTGCACGAAGCCACGCGCCCCCCGCGGCAGCTGTTCAACGAGCACGCCGAGACGCGCGCCGCCAAATTGACCTTGATGTCACTGTTCCTCGGCGTGCTCGCCACGTTCGCCGGGCGCGTTGTCAAACGCGAGCACGACGTGATGCTCAAACCTTTCGACCTGCTGATGCTCGGTCTGACGAGCTTCAGGATCGGCCGCATGATCGCTTTCGAGGGCGTCGCCGCTCCGCTGCGCGAGCCGTTCACGGATACGCGACCAGACGGCAGCGGCGCAGGCCAAACAGTGGTCGCGAGCGGCACGGGCGTGCGCCGCGTTGTCGGTGAGCTGATGTCGTGCCCCATCTGTCTGGGCACATGGGTCGCGGCGGGTTTGGTGTACGGGCTCCATCTGATGCCGCGGCCGACGCGAGTGCTCATGGCGGTTATGAGCACCACGGGGGTCGCCGAGCTCGTCTACTCGGTGACCGAAGTGCTCGACTGGAACGCGCGCGCCTCACGTCGCCAGTGTGGCCAGTAGTTAAGCTGAAGGCGTGGCCCGGGGCTACTCAGGACGACGTGGCAGCGGACTCGATCTCGCTGAACTGATCAGCGTCCTTCTGCTGGGCGTGATCGGCCTCTGGGGCGCGTGGTTTGGCGTGCAATCGCTGATCACGTTGTGGTTTCCGGTGAATGTCGCGTATCTGCTGGCCGGGCTCGTCGTAGCGGGCGTATCAGTGCTCGTCGGCCGCGCTCTGCTGCGGCGCTAGCCGCTTCCAGTACAACGCCTCGTCCAGATCGGACCAGACCAGGCCCGGCAGGTCGCCGACATGCCGGTAGCCGTGGCGCTCATAAAACCGTCTGGCGCGAGTGTTGTCGATGGTCGCAAGGAGGTACAGGTGGTTTGCACGTGCGCGTGAACGCTCCTCTGCCTCATCGAGTAGTTGACTGCCCACCCGGTGGCCCTGTGCGGGTCCCGCAACCAGCAGCAAGCGCAGATATGCGGCACCGTTCAACATCCGCGGCGCGAAACTCAGCCAGGCAAACCCCAGCGGTGGCCAAACCCCATCTTCGCGCGCGAGCAGGACGAGGTCGTCGCAAGCGAACGCGTCATCCAGCGCGACAGAAGAGCTCTCGAACGTCGTGCGATAGCGGGCCAGGAGCGGAGAATCTGTCATCAGCCGGGCGAGCGCTGGTACATCGGACCTCTCGGCCAGGCAGATGCGCATCAGCGCTGTCTCAAGCGCGGATCGAGCACATCGCGCAAGCCGTCGCCGAGCAGATTGAAGCCGAGCACGGCAAACATGATCGCCGCGCCAGGGAAGACCGCGAGGTGCGGCGCCAGCTCCAGATTTTGCCGCCCCTCGTTGAGCATCACGCCCCACGATGGCGCCGGGGGTTGCGCCGACAGGCCGAGAAACGACAGCGCGGCTTCCGTGAGCACCGCCCAGGACAGCGCGATGCTGGCCTGCACGATGAGCACGGACAACAGGTTGGGCACGACGTGGACGGTCACGATGCGCGAGCCGCGTGCACCGAGCGCTCGTGCGGCTTGCACGAATTCTTGCTCCTTGAGCGCGAGCACCGGACCGCGCACAACGCGCGCAAAGATCGGGGTATAGACAACGGCAATCGCGATCACGACGTTCGCCGGACTGGGTCCGAGGGCCGCGACCACGCCGAGAGCGAGGAGCACGGCCGGAAACGCGAACAGCACGTCCATGATGCGCATTACCGCCTGGTCTAGCCAGCCGCCCGCGTAGCCTGCCAGCAAACCGAGTGCGGAGCCCGCGACCAGCGCGATGGCGACCGAGCTGAGTGACACGACGAGCGACAGACGCGCGCCAAATACGATTCGGCTAAACAGGTCGCGGCCGAACGTATCGGCTCCGAACGGCATGGACCAGCTTGGGCCGGCCATGCGGTTGGCGCCGACGATCTGGAGTGGGTTCTTCAGCGGCAGCCAGTCGGCCGCGATCGCGAGGAAGACGTACACACCGACAATTGCCAGACCAACGCAGGTGCTACGCGAAGCGAATACGCGGGTCAAGGAAGCCATACAGGACGTCCACGACGGTATTGGTGGCCACGAACAGCGTGGCGATGACCAGTACGCCGCCTTGCACCAGCGCGTAATCGCGCTCGGTGATCGCCGTCAGCAGCATCCGCCCAAGACCCGGCAGCGAAAAGACCTGCTCGACCACGACGGCCCCACCGAGCAAATACCCGACCTGGATGCCGAGCACCGTTGCGACGACGATCATGCCGTTCTTCAGCGCGTGCCTCTCCACGACCTGACGGAGCTCCAGACCTTTCGCCCGAGCGGTGCGGATGTAGTCGGCCCCGAGCACATCCAGCATGGCCGACCGGGTCGTACGCATCACGACGGCCGCCATCCCGACGCCAAGTGTCACGGCTGGGAAAACGATGAACTTCACATTGCCTGCCGGATCGTCGAACAGATCGACGTACCCGCCGGTGTTCGGCATCCAGTGCAGGTAGCGCGAAAAGAGGAGGATTAGCAGCGTGCCAAGCCAGAAGTTCGGCAATGCGAGGCCTAGCAGTCCAAAGCTCTGGGCCCCAAGGTCCGTCACACTGTTGGGTCGCAGCGCGGACGCGACGCCAAGCGGGATGCCGATGAGCATCGCCACGATGGCTGCCGTAAGCGCGAGTTCCACCGTGACCGGTAATCGGGCGGCGATCTCGCTCGCGACGGGCTGTCCGCTGCGGATCGAGAAGCCCGCATCGCCGTGCAGGAGCGAGCCGAGCCACGTCAGATATTGCACGTGGAGTGGCTCGTCCAGGCCGAAGTAGGCCCGCATGCGCGCGGTCTGCTCGGGTGTGAGCGCAGTCGAGGTTCCGAGCCGCGCGGTGATAGCGTCACCTGGAATCAATCGCAAGAACAGAAACGTGACCACCGACACGCCCACGAGCGTGAACGGCAGCGCAACGGCGCGCTTGAGCAGGTACGCGGACAACTACTTATTCAGCCACGTCTGCCGCAGGTACAGGATGTTGCCGGTCGGCACGTGCTCGAAGCTCATCGTGGTGTTCTGGTAGGCAACGTAGTCCCGCCCAACGTACAGCCACTGGAATGGCGCATCGTCGACCAGCTGCAATTGCACCTGTGTGTACAGCTGCTTGCGCCGCGTTACGTCGGTGGTCGCCCGCGCCTGTTTGATGGCCTCGCTGACGGCCTGGTTCTCGTAGGACGTGACGAACTTCAGGTTGCCATCGACGGTGAAGTAGCGGAACAGGTAGTAATCAGGATCCGCGTTGCCGCCGTTCAGGCCCGGGGCCATGTCGAAATCCGCCTTCAGCCACCTCTGCACCCATTGATCGAACTCGAGCAGCTCGATGTTCATCGTGATCCCGACTTCTGCCAACTGCTGCTGGACGAGCTGGGCAATGTCCTTCGCGTACGCCGGCTCGGACGTCTCCGTCAGCATCGTGAACTGGATCGGTCCCACGTTGGCCTCGCTGAGGAGCTGCTTGGCTTTGTTCACGTCGCGCGTGTAGCTCGGGTACTGACTCACGGGAAGCGCGAACGTGGTCAGGGCCGGCGCGATCGGGCCCGTCGGCTCGCCTTCGCCAAGCGCGACGGTATCGATGATCTGCTGTCGGTCGATCGCGTACGAGATCGCCTGGCGCACCTTCACGTTGTTGAAAGGCGGACGCGCGGTGTTGACGAACAGCAGGTTGTAGTTGGGTGATGGCTTCGCATCGAGCGTAATGCCCTGTTCCTGCCGCAGGCTCTGCGCCGTCTGAGCGTCGTCCACGATCGCCATATCAGCGGCCTTCGTCCGCATGGCGGCTAGCAGGCCAGCCTGATCCGGGACGACGTTGATGCGAATGGCGTCCAGATACGGCAAGCCCGGGATGTAGAAGTCCGTGTTGGCTTGCAGCAGCATGTAGTTGTCCGGCACCCACTCGGACAGCTTGAACGGACCAGACCCAATAGCCGCTTCCTTCTTGGATAGATCGTTGCTGTTAGCTTCGGACACCTTCTGGGAGACGATCGACGCATTCGGACTGGCCATGTACGGCAGGATCGCCACGTTCGGCTGCTTCAACACGAACACCACCGTCTGCGCATCAGGCGTATCGACGTGATCGATGTCGGTGAACAAACTCTTGGCCACCGACCCGTCGACGTTCAGGATGCGGTCATACGTGAACTTCACGTCGCCCGACGTGACAGGGTCGCCATTGTGGAACCTGGCTTGCCTGAGTTTGAACGTATAGGTCAGCCCGTCCGGCGAGATGGTCCACGAATCAGCGAGATCAGGTTGCACCGTCAAGTCGGGTGTCAGGGAGGTGAGTCGGCTGTAGATCAGCTCGAACACTCGCTGGCTGGTGAATGCGGGCACCTTTTGTGGGTCGAGGTTGGTCGCTTCGCCCTGTCGCGCGAGCACCAGTGTGCCGCCGCGCTTGCCTGCCGCGGATGCGGGAATGAGCGTCGGACTGACCGCGGCTGCGACCGGACTTGCCGCAGCCGCCGGACTCGCGGCCGGCGATGCCGCAGGACTGGCTGCGGGCGATGCCGCTGGACTGGCCGCCGGTGAGGGTGAGGCGGCGGGTTTAGCGGCGGGCGACGGCGACCCCGCTGGCGAGGCGGCCGGCTTCGCGGTTGCAGGTGCGGTCGTGGCGGCCGGGGCGGGCGCGCTGGTCGGCGCGGTGGGTGCCGCCGATTGGCATGCGCCAAGCGCGACGATCAGCAACGTCGGCACCAGACGCAGCCCACGAGGTGCAAGGCTTCTCACGCGCAGAGCATAGCTGCCGATCGTCGACTGATGGACGTGCGCTCATGGCACCATTTCGCGATGGCGTTCGAAAAGTGGCGGCTGGTGGACGCTCAGCAACGCCAGCGTGTCGAAGCAGCGCTGCGTGGCATCGACGGTGCAGCGGAACGTCAGGAGGCGAACTGCGCGTATCGGCTCGACTTTGCGCGCGGAGACGAGCGTGCCATTGTGCGCCAGTTCACAAACGGCACGCTGACGCTGCAGCAGGTCAGCGGAGGATCTTCAGGCCTGTACGAGGAGCTGCGCGGGCGCATCGAGACACTCGGGGCGACTGCCACAGTGCCCGGAAAGCCCGTCGGGGCGGACCCCGCGGCCCCTCGAAAGCCCGTCGGACCGGACCCGGCGACGATCTTCTCGGGCGCCTGGATCGGCACCGACGAAGCCGGCAAGGGTGACTACTTCGGCCCACTCGTCAGCGCCGCTGTGTGCGTGGACGACCGCACCGCCGCGATCTTGAGAGAGCTGGGCGTCCGTGACTCGAAAACGCTCTCAGACCCGCGCATTCGGCACCTCGCGGCACAGGTTCGACAGACGACGAAAGCAGCCGTCGTACGCCTCGGCCCCGAGCGTTACAACAGCCTGTACGACGAGTTCCGCCGTGAGGGCAAATCACTGAACACGCTGCTGGCCTGGGCGCACGCTCGGGCGATCGAAGACTTGCTCAAAGACGGCCCCCAGGCGAACAAGGTTCTCGTCGACCGGTTCACCGACGTCGAATACATCCGCGCGCGTCTGCTGCACGCTACACGTGTGAGGGACATCGAGCTTGTTGCGCTGCCGAGAGCCGAAGCCAACGTGGGCGTCGCGGCGGCCTCCATCCTGGCACGCGCGGAATTCGTGCAATGGATCGAGCGCACCTCGCGCGACCTCGGCCTCAGACTGCCCAAAGGCGCTTCCGACTCGGTGGTCGTCGCAGGCCGCGAAGTCGTCAGTCGCTACGGCGAGGCGCGCCTGCGAGAACTGGCGAAGCTGCACTTCAAGACAACTGAGGCCGTGCTCGGCCCGCGTGTTTGAGATTTACACAGCTCAGAGCCGCAGAATGCGGCGGGCGTTTTCCAGAAGAATCTTCGAATGCACCTCCTGGCGGAAGCCGGCGTTGGGGAAATCGCCGAGCCAGCGTTCGGGGGTGATGAACGGATAGTCGCTGCCGAACAGCATCTGGTCCTGCAGCAGCGTGTTTGCGAACTGGACGTACTGAGGCGGGATGTACTTCGGCGAGTAGCCGCTCAGGTCCAGAAACACGTTGCTCTTGTGCCGAGCGAGCGCCAGGCCCTCGTCCGCCCATGGCCATGAGGGATGGGCGGCGATGATCGTGAGATTCGGCAGGTCCGCCGCCAGATGGTCCAGGTAAATAGGGCGCGTGTAGTCGAGGCGCTGACCGCGACCACCGGGCGTGCCCGCACCCGCGGCCATCATCCCCGTGTGGAACAGGACTGGCACGCCGAGCTCCGCGGCCGCGGCGAAAAGCTCGTTGAAGCGGCGATCGTTTGGATAAAACGCCTGCCTGCCCGGGTGGAACTTCGCGCCCCTGAGGCCGAGCTCCCGAACCGACCGTTCCAGCTCGTGGACGGCCAGTGCACCTTTCCACGGATCAATTCCGGCGAAACCGACGAAGACATCGGCATGCTTCTGGACCGCTGCGGCCAGCTCTTCGTTTGGATACCTCGGCACGCCGGTGGTGGTTTCAGCATCGGCGCCGAGCAGCACGCCGAACACGTCGAGCTTTCGGTAGCGCTCGGCGGTCGCATCCATGTCCTCCTGGAGGACGGGGCCGCGGAAGAACTTTTCGGCGTCCGCCACATCGCCGGCCCACGCGCGTGCGACGCGCTCGTCAGTCGGATGCACATGGAAGTCGATCGCGCGCACTGGACGGCAGCGTACACCCTGCTACGACGGCACCGTCAGCTAGCGGCGCTAGTCGTGCAGCGCGGCCCGCCCCGAGCGGCGGGCGCCAGTCTCGAGCGCGCGCAAGCGAGGCGGCGCGGCCGGCAGGCGCAAAAGGAATTGCGCACCGCTGCCGCGCGGGCTCTCCGCCACGAGTTCGCCGCCGTGCGCGAGGACAATCGCGCGCGCGATGGCCAGGCCGAGGCCCATGCCGCCCGGGCCCCCGCTCGCTCGACCTTCCACACGGAAGTAGCGTTCGAAGACGCGCGGCAGTACGTCCGGCGGAATGCCAGGCCCCGAATCGGTTACGGCGACCTGGTAGTGATGATCCAACGTGTTCACGTCCACACGCACCCAGCCATCGGCGCCCGCGTACTTCAGCGCGTTCTCGATGAGGTTCCCTAGCGCCTGCGCGAGCCGGATGGGATCACCCAGCATCGGCAGGCGCGCGACAGGCAGATGCACCTGCAAGCTGATACCCCGCCGCCGCGCCTCGGGCGTCCACTCGTCATGTATTCCACGTATCACTTCGGCCAGGTCGATAGCCTGCGTATCAACGCTCAGGCGTCCACCTTCCCAGCGCGCCAGCTCGAGCAGGTCGTCAGCCAGGCGACTGAGTCGCCGCGTATGCCCGACCAGACCACCGATCAGCCGTTGACCCAGCGCGGGATTGGCGTCCGCTGCGCCGCGCTCGAGCGCTTCGGTCGCCGTCTGCATGGCTGAGGCTAACGAGCGCAGCTCATGCGAAATGTCAGAGGCGAACTCGCTGCGCGCCTGCTCGTGCACGCGCAGCTGATCGGCCAGCTCGTTGAATGCGGCAACCAGAGCCCGCAGCTCGTCAGGCCCGCTCGGGGGCACCAGCAGCTTCGGGAAACGGGTATACGCCTGCGGCCCGCTTGCTAACGCGGACGCGGCTTCGGCGACCTGACGGGCTGGCCGGGCGACCGGTGTGGCCAGGAAGAAGCCCGCGGCGACCGCGACCAGCACAGCGCCGATGGCGACCAACAACGTCGTCGCATTGAGTCGGCCGAGCACGGCCTGGACGTCGTCCAGCGCGTATGTCGCTTGCAGCGCCCCAACCACACCTTCGCTCGGGCTGACGACGGGCAGGCTGACCCGCACGATCTCCGTTCCACCGAACACCTGGCTGAACGGCTCCGCGTCAGTGACCGGGTCCGTGTCGACGGTGGTCTTTCCGCCGAGAGCAACTTGCAGATCATCATCGTCGGGATCGGCGGCTGGCCCTTGCGCCGACGTCGCGACGAGGCTGTCGGTGCGATCAACCACCACGATTCGCGCATGCGTGAGGAGCGTCGACCGGTTGACATATGCAGACGCGCCGGCGAGGTCATGATTGGCAAGCGGGTCGGCGAGTGCGTCGGCAAGTACGCGCGCCTCGTCGACCAGGTCATAGGCCACACGCTCGTGCAGGTTGCTGCGCAGGATATAGGTCGTATACGCCGCGGACGCAACGACGCCGATTAGCGCGAGGCACGCGTATGTAGTCGCCAGCCGCCCGCGCAACGTGCGGAACGGCCGGATGTGGTTGATCACTGCGGAGTAGGCCGCTCCTCAGCCAGCCGGTAGCCTACGCCCCTGACCGTGTGCAGGTACATGGGGTGGCTGGGGTCCGGCTCGATCTTCTTGCGAATCATGCGAATGTAGACGTCGAGCGCACGCTCGTCACCATAGAACGACGGCCCCCACACGCTTGCAAACAGCTGGTTTCGCTCGACCACTCGGCCAGCCGCCTCGGCCAGCAGACGCAGGATGTCGAACTCGCGGGCCGAAACATCGATGATGCGACGGTCGCGCGTGAGGCGGCGCATGCCGGTATCGATGCGCAGGCTGCCGATCGTATACACACCGTGCGCGGTATCAGTGGACGCCACACCACTGACGGGCCCACGCCGAATCTGGGCTCGGATGCGCGCCAGCAATTCGCCGTTGCTGAACGGCTTGGTCACGTAATCATCCGCGCCCGCATCCAGCCCGGTGATCTTGTCGATGTCGTTGCGGCGCGCCGTGAGCATGATGATCGGCACGTTCGAGCCCGCGCGCAGGCGGCGCGCTACTTCCACTCCGCTCAGATCGGGCAGCGCAACGTCGAGCAGGACGGTGTCGGGCGCAGGCTGGCCGCGTGCGACGGCGAGTGCTTCCGCACCAGTGGCCGCCAGCTCCACGCTGTACCCCTCCTGACGGAGAATGAAAGCGAGCGCTTCAGCCTGGAGCGGGTCGTCTTCGACAACAACTACTCGTCCCGAAGCTGGTGTCTTATCATGTAGCTCGCTCATCGGGGCTGCAACATTCAACGTGACCTGTTCAACTTTGACTTATTCGTACCACCGGGAGGCTTCAATATGGGTGTAGGGGCGCTTCAGCCGGGGCATTTGATCGTCATCCTGGTGATCGTGCTGCTGATTTTTGGCCCTGGCAAATTACCAGAGCTCGGTAAGGCTCTGGGCGACGGCATGCGTGAGCTCAAGAAGGCCACCAGCGGAGGAGAGGACGCCGCGAACTCGACCAACGCAGCG
This sequence comes from Chloroflexota bacterium, assembly GCA_019247135.1. Next base: position 14,794 of record JAFAPL010000194.1, read on the forward strand.
TCAACCACTGCCACGGCTGCCACCACGCCCGTGGCCCCGCTGGCCAGCACGACTCCAGGAGCTCCGACCGTCGCGACACGGCCGTGCCCGAGCTGCGCTGGCGCAGTGCCAGTCGGGGACAAGTTCTGCGGCCACTGCGGAGCGACGATTCAGCCGTCGACGGTCAACACCGTCTAGACGCGTCAACCCCGAGTTTCGAGCATCAAAACCCCGCGGCGAATCGGCCGCGGGGTTTGTATTTGCGTGTGAGGCTGATTCGCCGCGCTTTTTGCCTAATCTTTAGGCCGTTTTTACCTACCTTTAAGCTGCCTTTCACCTTCGCGAGAACGCCTCTAGCGACAATTTGCATCGGCTGGTTAGGAACTGACCTGACCGGTCAGCGTCAGCGCTGGGGTGAATGCCTCCAACTCCCCTAAGCTCCTGCGCTGGCTGATGAGGCTGGAGTTGCACCGTGCGGGGGTGCTTCTCCAGCCTTACGTCGTTAATTGCCTCCGCCGAGTACCATGCGCCGTGCGAGGACTTCGCTGTTAGGGGAGGTACCTGGCTGTGTACTCGCAGAACTACAACCCGCTCGGCATCGGCGTCCTGTCCCTGATCGCCGCGGCGATCCCGATCGTGACGCTGCTCTACTTCGTCGCGCTGCACCCTCATCGCGACGAGACGGGCCGTCGCCACCTCGGTGTCAGCGCGCCGCGCGCCGCCTTCGCCGGGGTGATCGCAGCGTTCGTCATCTCCTTAGTGGTGATGCGGATGCCGGTCGGCGCTGCCGTCTCATCGTTCATCGCGGGTGCATTGAACGGCGCGCTCGGCATCGTCTGGATCATCGTCGGCGCCATGCTCCTGTACACGATCACCCTCGTCTCAGGGAAGTTCAACATCGTGAAGGAGTCGATCACCCACATCAGCTTCGATCGTCGCCTGCAATGCCTTCTGATTGCGTTCTCCTTCGGCGCGATCATCGAAGGCACCAGCGGTTTCGGCACACCGGTGGCGATCTCAGGGGCGATGATGGTCGGACTCGGGTTCGCACCGTTCCAGTCAGCAGTGCTGAATTTGCTGGCGAATACCGCACCCGTCGCATGGGGCGCGATCGGCAGTCCGATCGTTGGCCTGGCCCAGTCGTCGGGCCTGCCGCCGCTCGATCTGTCGACCATGGCCGGGCGGCAGTTGCCCTTTGCCTCCATCATTGTGCCGTTCTGGCTAGTCGCCGTGTTCGTCAAGATGGAAGGCGGCACCTGGAGCGACATCATCGAAGTGTGGCCGGCGACCCTCGTGGCGGGCGCCGTCTTCGCCCTCGTGCAGTGGTCCGTCTCGGGGCTCGGGGCCACGTATCTGTTGACCGACGTGCTCGCGGGGCTGGTCTCAGTGGTTGCCGTGGTGCTGTTCCTGCGCGTGTGGCATCCGCGAACACGGTTCCTGCTCAGGCGCGAGCGCACCGAGGTTGCGGGTGGCCTGGGCGCGGTCGGGCCCGGCGCAATGGCGGCGCGCGCTGACGTCAGTCCAGACACTTACCAGTATCCGTTCACGATGGCGGAAACACTTGAAGCGTGGGTGCCGTGGGCCATCCTGATCGTGTGCGTCGTGATCTGGGGCCTCAACTCAGCAGCGTTCAACAACGCGTTGCCAGTTCCGGGGTCGACGCCTACGCAGCCAGTGGTTATCGGGACGCCGCTCGGTATTACCGTCGAAGCCAGCTCGTACACGCGCCTGAACTTCAACATGCCTGCAGCGGACAAGCAGGTCCAGCGCACCCCGCCCGTGGCGCCTGCCAACGCTGCGCCCGAACGGGTGCAGTTCACGTTCAACTGGCTGAGCGCAGCAGGCACCGCGACCGTTCTGGCGGCCGTTCTGAGCGGTCTGGTTCTGCGCCTGAGCGCTGCACAGTGGCGCGAGGCGCTCAGCCGCACGGCGCGGCGGCTGCGTGTGCCGATTCTCGTCATCTGCCAGGTGCTCGGCCTGGCATCGCTCACGCGCTACGCCGGGAGCGACGCCATCCTCGGCCTGGCATTCACTGTGACCGGGCCGCTGTATCCCTTCTTCGCGGCGTATCTCGGCTGGCTCGGGGTGTTCCTGACCGGCTCGGATACCGCCTCGAACGCACTGTTCGGCAACCTGCAGCGAATTACGGCCGAGCAACTGCATTTGAATCCGATCCTCGCCGTAGCAACCAACTCGACGGGTGGCGTGATGGGCAAAATGATCGATGCCCAATCGATCACAGTCGCGACAGCCGCGTGTTACGAAGACTCGCGCGAGGGCCTGAACGCGCTCGGACCGATCTTTCGTCGCGTCTTCTGGTTCTCCGTGATCGGCGCCGCATTTATCGGCCTCGTCGCGTTGTTGCAGGCATACCTGTTTCCTGGCGTCATCCCAGCCCCACCGCCCCCGCAATAGCTCCACTTGCTGAGATATTTGGCGCCCGGTACTGTTCCGTGCGAGGCGCCCGCATCGGGTCCCGATTCATCGGCAAGGGGGAACATCTTCGCGTGGCCGCACGTGCTACTGCTTTTCGCGCAAGAAGCCCAGAGCGAACCGACTACAAGCTCCCGTTCGTCATCGCTGCGTCATCCGTCGGCACCGTCATCGAGTGGTATGACTTCTATCTGTATGCGGTGCTAACGGCCTTCTTGGCACCGCTATTTTTCCCGAACGATAACCCGACCGCTTCTTTACTGGCTGCCTTCGCAACCTTCGGCGCCGGCTTTGCGGTCCGCCCATTCGGAGCGGTTGTGTTCGGCCATGTGGGCGACCTGATCGGGCGCAAATACGCCTTCCTCGTCACCGTGACGATCATGGGGCTGGGCACGACGATCATCGGTTTATTGCCTGGCTACGCGCAGATCGGCGTGCTGGCACCCACGATTCTCGTGTTGCTGCGGCTCCTGCAGGGCCTCGCGCTGGGTGGCGAGTATGGCGGCGCAGCGATCTACGTGGCCGAGCATGCGCCAGACAATCGACGCGGCTACTACACGTCCTGGATCCAGATGACGGCCACGTTTGGACTCGTCGCAGCGCTGCTGGTGATCCTGATCTTTCGGGTTGTCATGCCCGCGGACGCATTCTCCGCGTGGGGTTGGCGGCTGCCGTTCCTGCTCTCGGCGGCGCTTGTCGCCGTCGCACTGTACATCCGCGTTCGGCTGCGTGAGACGCCGTTGTTCAGCCGCCTCAAGGCGGCGGGCAAAGCGTCGGCTTCGCCCGTCAAAGATAGCCTCGGCAGTGGCCGCAACTGGGGCTTGATTGCGCTCGTGCTGTTCGGCGCTACCGCTGGCCAGGCCGTGGTCTGGTACCAGGGGCAGTTCCAGTCGCGCCTGTACCTGGAAAGTACGCTGAAAGTCAACTTCGTCACGGGCGATACGATCATGATCGTTGCGCTGCTGCTCGGGACGCCGTTCATGCTCGTGTTTGGCGCACTGAGCGATCGCATTGGCCGCAAGCCGATCATCATGGCCGGCTGCTTGCTCGCAGCGGTTACGTATTACCCCATCTATGTCTTGATGGGTCAGGTTGCGGACAACGCATTCCTGCTAGGTGTGCTGGTCTGGATCCAGATGATCTACGTCACCATGGTGTACGGCCCGATCGCGGCGTTCCTTGTCGAGTTTTTCCCTGCAAAGATCCGCTACACGTCGCTGTCGATTCCATACCACGTTGGTAACGGCTGGTTTGGTGGTTGGTTGCCGTTTATCGCCACGGCGATTGGCGCTGCGACGGGCAATCCTCTGCTGGCCTTGGTCTATCCGATTGGCGTCGCGCTGATGTCGTTCATCATCGGGACTTTGTTCATCAAAGAGACGCGCGGCGTGCGGATCTGGGACGAGGTCGGCGGAGAGGAGCCGGGCGCGGAGGAGACGACCGCGCCGGCGACACAGCCCGCGCCGGCCACATAAAGCAGTTGACGGGATCGGAAGCCAGGGTTACAACGGCAGTTGGTAGGACGATAATTGGTCCTACCAACGATCCTATTTGAGGAGATCGGATCGGGGAGGACGTCCATGGCAGCCATGTCGTCGGCGGCGGTCGCGCCAACTGGCCTGGTGCGCAACCGTTGGTTGCAACTGGGATTGGGCCTGGTGGGGATGATCTTCATCGCCAACCTTCAGTACGCCTGGACACTGTTCGTGAAGCCAATTGACGAGCAGATGGGTTGGGGCACGCCTGCCATCCAGGTGGCGTACTCGATCTTCATCCTGCTCGAGACCTGGTTGGTCCCGTTCGAGGGGTATCTGGTCGACCGTTTTGGGCCGGGCCGCCTCGTTTTCGTTGGCGGCATTCTCGCCGGTTTGTCGTGGGTGCTCAACGGCGCCGCCACTAGTCTGTGGATGCTGTACCTGGGCATGATCATCGGCGGTATCGGCGCGGGCATCGTCTACGGCACGGCCATCGGCAATGCCCTGAAGTGGTTCCCGGATCGGCGTGGACTCGCCGCCGGGCTGACAGCCGCCGGTTTCGGAGCGGGCTCCGCGCTGACGATTATTCCGATCGCCAACATGATCAGTTCGAACGGCTATCAGGCCACTTTCATGACCTTCGGTTTGATCCAGGGTGGTGTGGTTATCCTGACTTCCTTCTTCCTCGCCGCGCCGCGGCGCGATGAAGTGCCGGCGTTCGTTTCCAAGGCGCGGCAGGCCGTGCGTGACTTCCAGCCGCTGGACATGCTCAAACAGCCGGTCTTCTGGGCGATGTTCGTGGTCATGACGTTCGTCGGGGTCGGCGGAAACATGGCTACAGCTCAGCTCGGCCCGATCGCGACTGACTTCAAGGTCGACAAGATCCCCGTCAGCCTGGTCGGGATCACCTTGCCCGCGCTGACGTTCGCTCTGTCGCTGGACCGGATCATGAACGGTTTGACCCGCCCGGTCACAGGTTGGGTGAGCGATCGCGTCGGGCGCGAGCCGACCATGACCGTCATGTTCGGGATTCAGGCGATCACCATCCTGCTGCTGATCTCGACCGCGGGTAATCCCGTTTTGTTCGTCGTGTTCTCGGGCCTGGCGTTCTTCTCGTACGGCGAGATCTTCTCGCTCTTCCCGGCCATGTCGGGCGATCTCTTCGGGCGTACGTACGCGACGACGAATTACGGCCTGTTGTACATGTCGAAGGGCGTGGCCGCGCTACTGGTCCCAATCGGAAGCGTGCTCCAGCTGTGGACCGGCAGCTGGATGCCGATCTTCATCGTGGCCATCGTGCTGAATGCGATCGCCTCCCTCGTGTGTGCGACCGCGCTGCCTCGCATGGCACGCGCACACTGCGCACGCGCGGCGCTGGAGCCGGAGGGCGCGCCAGCGCTGGTGCCCGCGGTCGCGGGCGGCTCACACTAGCTACCCGATTTTCTAGTTTTCTTAAAACTGAAGAGTGCCGCCGCTGAGCGCAGAGACGATCTCGCGTGCCCTTCAAATCATCCTGATCGATCTGCTGCTCAGCGGTGACAACGCAGTCGTGATAGGCATTGCTGCCCATCCGTTGCCGCGCCGCCAACGTCAAATGGCCATCGTGTTCGGCGGCGGCGCGGCGATTGTCCTTCGCATCCTGCTCACAGGCGGCGCCGCTCTGCTTTTAGAACTGCCACTCGTACGACTCGTCGGCGGGCTGCTGTTGCTGTGGATCGCGTTCAAGCTCGTAGGCCAGGAGAAAGCCACCCACGAGGGCGTCAAAGCAGCGACCAGCCTCGGCGGCGCGATCGCCACAATCCTCGCGGCGGACCTGATCATGAGCCTGGACAACGTGCTCGGCGTAGCCGCGGTCTCGAGCGGCGATTTCTGGCTGCTCATGTTCGGCCTCGTGGTCAGCATGGCCATCGTGCTGCTGGGTGGCAGCATCTTTGCCGATTGGATCGACCGGATGCGCTGGCTGGCCTACCTGGGCGCGGCGGTGATCGCGTGGACGGGCATCGACATGCTTCAGGACGAGACGGCGCTCGCCATGCAGCTCGCGACGCCCGTCCGACTTACCCTGGACGCCGTAATCACAATCGGCGTCGTCGCTCTTGCGTACCAGGTCCACCGACGCTCGCTGGCGACTCGATGAATTCCAGGATGATCTGAACGGCGGCCTCGACCGCCTGCTCAATGGGCTCGCGTTCCTCCGGACGGAAGGTCGCCAGGACGAAATCGGCCGGGTCCATGCTGCCGGGTGGGCGGCCGATGCCGATCCGCAGACGGCGGAACGCGGCCGTCCCGAGGCGTGCCTGGATGTCCCGCAAGCCGTTGTGCCCGCCATGGCCGCCCCCATCTTTTTCGCGGACTCCACCCAACGGCAGGTCGAGGTCGTCGTGCACCACCAGCAGGCCCTCCGCCGTCGGTCGCCAGCGCTCAACAGCCTTGAGCACGAGGGTGCCGCTGTCGTTCATGTAGCCGGTCGGCAAGACGAAGCCCGAGCGCGACATCGGCACGGGCACGAGGCCCTCCATCGGCCTCAGGCCTAGCCTCCGAATGGCATCCGCTACCGCTCGCGCACCGATGTTGTGGCGCGTCCGCACATACTGGCGCTCGGCGTTGCCAAGACCGACGACAACGCGTGTGGACGGGTTACCCGTTGCCAGCCGATTCGAACGCACGGCACAGGGTAAACTGGCCGGCCTGATTGATGCCGAGGATGGATTTCGAGGCCTACCTGAATACGAACGCGCCCCCGGCCGAGCGCGCAACGCAACTCTCTGACCTGTTCGCGAACGAAGATGCGGCGGGGGTCGAGTACGCCGTCGTGATGCCGAGCCCGACACCCAGGCCAGACAACGCGGCGCTGTACGAGACCGCGCACACGCAGCGCCGCGCGATCCTGTGCTGCCAGGTCAACCCGAACGATGGGGATTCCGCGTTCGACGAGATCCGACGCTCAGCCACCGAGTGGGGCATGCGCGTGTTGAAGATCATGCCGGCCATCTATCAGATCCGCATGACCGGTCCAGTGGCGTTGCGCATGCTGAGTCTCGCTCGCGAACTGGGTCTGGTGGTGAACATCCACTCCGGGAGTGAGATCAGCCACCCGCTCGGCATTGGTGCCCTGGCGCGGCGCTTTCCCGAGGTGCCGATATTGATGGACCACATGGGTTACCGCGAGTGGACCGCCGACGCGATCGAGGTGGCGCGGGACAATCCGAACGTCTATCTGGGAACGACCATCGCCGCCTTCGAGCCGTCAACCGTCGCACGAGCGGTGGACGCCCTGGGGCCTGAGCGTGTCGTGTACGGTTCGAACTGGCCGACGCACTACTCGGACCTGGCCGTGGAATCGCTCCGGCGCCACGGTTTCCCGACTAGCGCACTCGAGCTGATCTTGGGAAACAACCTGGCCCGCATCTTGGGCCTGGACTGATCCGCGTTAAACGAAGAGGGCCGGCTCCTGAAGGAACCGGCGCCTCCCCTTGATCGTCTAACTCGGACTACTTCTTGCCGTTGCCCGCGGCTGTCGGGTCGTTGGTCTGTACAGGAATCTGACGCGGCTTGGCGTGCTCGGCCTTCGGCATGGTCACCAGCAGCAGGCCGTTCTTGTACATGGCCTCGACACGCCCCGCATCCACCGCGGAGCCAAGCCGAAGCGAGCGGCGGAATTTCGACGGGCCGAACTCCTGCCAGATGGCCTTCGCGCCCTCCGGCACTGAGAAGCTCAGCTCACCTTCGATGACCAGCGTGTCCTCGTGGACCGTGACGTTGATCGACTGCTCATCGAGACCCGGCGCGAGCAGGGCGGCCTGGTAGCCCTCACCCGTCTCCCAGACGTTCACCGGCAGCGACTGGAACCCCGCCGAGCTCTGAGTGCCGCTCATGGACGGAGACTGATTGAACGCGTCGTTGACCACCTGGTCGACCCACTGCCTCAGCGGAGTGTTGAACGAACCATACGGGCGGGTGCGCCACAGATCGATTGCCATGTTTGTGAATCCTCCCACTACCTTGTGATGGGTGCTGTACCGATCAGTTGCTCTCATCATCGATCGGCGCGCGTTAGAGCACGGTTGAAGCTCCGTTAGAGGCCCGCAAATGGTCCGTTAGAGGATCGTTAGCAGCACGCGGCCGGTACGCTGTGTCGGTGAGACCGCCGCGGCTGCTCGGCATTGACCTGGGCACGTCGTCAGTCAAAGTGGGCGTGTTCGCGCCCGACGGCGAGTTGGTCAGCTTCGCGCGTCGCGCCTACGAGCCGTCGGCCCATGCAACGCAGGCGGATCCGGAAGACTGGTGGTCAGCCACGGCTAGTGCGACGCGTGAGTCAATGTCCGAGCTGGACCCGCGTGACATCAATGCACTCTGCGTTGGTGGTCAGGGCCCCACGCTGGTGTTGGTAGACGACCTCGGCCGTCCGATTCG
>JAFAPL010000221.1 GCA_019247135.1 Chloroflexota bacterium
TATCAGCGCGCGTGGCTGACCACGGAGCAGCCGAGCGTGCTGTTTGATCTGGCAACTGCCTGGCTGGTCGAACGTCAGGTGCTACTGCCGGGGGTGACGGTCCTGGAGAGGCTGGTGACGCGAATCCGCGAGCGAGCGAATGCGCGGCGACTTCGACGTCGCCTTCGCCCGCTTCAGGCGCGGGAGCAATATCGGTCGGCGGCAGGATGCTGTAATCGTAGTTCTTGGGCGATGTTGACGTAGGCCTTCGGCTCCAATTCCACGCGGGTCGACTCGCGGAGGGAGATCAAAGCGGTTCACCATGATGCGCAGAGACGTCCGTGCCGGTCATGCCGGGCTACGACAGAATTCGCGCAAATCTACGACAAAATTGGCTCTCCCGCCGAGCTCAGCCCCTCGACTCGCCGATCACCATCACGCGCGATTGCCGCCGATCAGTGGCCAAATAATCGGCTCTGGTGCGAGTTATTTTTCGATCCAGAACCACATTCGGGCGGCCATGGACAACCTCGGACCGTATGCCTTGGCGTACCTGTGCGTCGGCGAGGTCGCGCCCTCGGGCACCGCGCTTGAGCTTACGGACCGGTGAACGCCGCCAGGCGCGCCGAGACACCACGCGCGTGGGCTGTCAGGTGGCGAGTTCGAAGCGGGCCGTGGCGGCGGGGTGTTCGAGGTATCTTGGCGAAGCCTCTGCGCCATCGGGTGCCGCCGCGAGTGCCGCCGCGATGGCCTCCTCCAGGAGCCGGCGCCGACCCTCGGCCCAGGCCGCCTGGAAGGCCTGCTCGCCCAGCGCGTCGCGGATGGCAGCCATCTGCTGCGCAGACGCGTCCGGTTTCGGTGGTACCCACGGGATCGCCCAGCTCCGCGAGGCGGCCGTGCCGAGCCGGTCGCGCAACGCCGCGGCCGTGCCGGACAGACGCACCGCCGCCAGCAGCCGGTCACGCGCGGCAGCGCGCGCCGCGGCGCGCCCGCGCGCCTCCGCCAGCCACTCCAGGACGAACACCAAGTCCACTTTGGCCAGCGACAGGCTGAGCCGCAGGCACTCGGCGTGCGCCACTGCGGCGGCCGCATCGTCCCCTTGCAACGCGGCCAGACGCCCGAGGAGGCCGAGGTGCGCGGCCAGCCCGCGGGTCGACCCGAGCTGCCGGAACCGCCCGACGCTTTCCTCGCACAGTGCCCGAGCACGCCCGAGCTCGGCACGACACGCGGCCAGGCCGGCCAGGGCACCCAGCACGTAGGCGACGCCGTCGCCGGCGCTCAGCACCTCTGAATTCAAGGTCAGGCTGCGCTCGAGGAGCGCCTGCGCACGTTCGTAGTCGTGCCGCGCCGCGGCCACGTTGCCGAGGTGCTGCCAGGCCAAGGCGACGCCATTGGTGTCGCCCCGCTCTTCGAACACCGCCAGGCCCTCGGCGAGCAATGCCTCGGCACCGTCGAGGTCGTCCGCGGAGATGCGCACGGTCCCCAGCCAGGCCAAGACCCACGCGGCGCCGCGGATGTCGCCCTCCGCCCGATACAGGGCGAGGTTCTGGCGGAACAACGCCTCCTGGCGCGGCACGTCGCCCTCGTGGCCGGCCACGAAGGCCAGCGTGGTGAGCGCGACCGGACTGTTGCCCACCTGGCCGAGCCGCCGCCAGCGCGCCAGGCACTGCTCGGCCAGGGGTCCGGCCGTCCGATGGTCGCCTTGCAGGTAGGTGATCCAGCCCGTGGTGCCCAACGCCCGCGCATGGAGCGCGGCCAGGTGGGGAGGCTCGTCGGACTCCGTCACCCCCCGCCTGAGCGACTCCAACCACTCCCGCCCCTCGCGCCCGTGGCCACGCATGTGCCAGAAGCGCAGGAGCGCGACCGCCAGTCGCAGCCCGAGCTCCAGCCGGTCGCCGTTCCGCGCCCAGGCGAGCGCCGCGCGCAGGTTGCCCAGCTCGCCGTCCAGCCGGTCCAGCCAGGCCGCCTGCTCGGCACTCATCAGGTGGGGCTCGGCCCGCTCGCTCAGGGCCAGGAAGTAGGCCGCGTGCCGGCCGGCGAGCTCGTCCCCTTCGCCCGCGCTTTCCAGTTGCTCGAGCGCGTACTCGCGCACGGTCTCGAGCAGGCCGAAGCGCGGCTCGCCCCCGGCGTCCTCCAGGCGACGGACCTGGATTAGACTGCTGTCGACCAGCACGTGCAGGCGGTCGAGCACCTCCCCGGCCGTCAGCTCGGCCGAGGCGCACACCGCCTCGGCCGCCTCCAGCGTCCACCCGCCGGCGAAGACCGCCAGGCGCCGAAAGAGCACCTGGGCGGCGGGCGCGAGCAGGTCGTGGCTCCAGGCCAGCGTCGCGCGCAGCGTTTGCTGTCGCTCGGGCAGGTCCGGTGCCCCGCCAACCAGCAGCGGCAGGGCTCCCACGCGACGTGGGTTCAACGCTGGCGCGTCGGTCGCGTGGGGACCCAGCCGGCGCTCCAGCCGCCGCAGCAACGCCGCGGGTGGTAGCAGCCGCACCCGTGCCGCCGCCAGCTCGAGCGCCAGCGGGATGCCGTCCATCCGGCGACAGATGCCGGCGATCGCCGCCGCCGTGTCCCCATCGAGGGCGAAGCCCGGGGCCACGAGCCGGGCGCGCTCCACGAAGAGTCGGACCGCGGGCGAGGCGCCGACGTCGTGCTCGGCCGCGTCGGCCTCGGCGCCGGGCGCGGCCAGGGGCGCCACCACGAAGCGCCGCTCGGCTTGGACGCGCAGCGCGGCCCGGCTGGTGACCAGCAGCGCTAGCGCCGGGCAGGCCCCGAGCAGCTCAGGCGCCAGCGGCGCCGCCTCGAGCAGGTGCTCGAAGTTGTCCAGCACCAGCAACACCCGTCGCTCGCGCAGGTACTCCAGCAGTAGCGCGCGGGCGCTCCGCCCGCCGCTTTCCCGCACGTCCAAGGCGCGCGCGATGGTTGCAGGTACCAGCCGCGCTTCGCGCAGCGGCGCCAGGTCGACGAAGACCACGCCATCGGGGAAGTCCGTCACCAGGTCGCCGGCGACGGCCACCCCCAGGCGGGTCTTGCCCACCCCACCCGGGCCGACCAGCGTCAGCAGGCGGGTCGCGCCAGCCACAGGATCCAGCAGCACCTTGAGTTGGGACAGTTCGGCCTCGCGGCCGATGAGCGGCGTCGGCGGCACCGGCAGCCGCACCAGCCCGGCGGAGCGCGGCGCAGCCGCCGCCGGCGAGCCAGTGGCAGTCGGCTGAGCGGCCACACCGCTGGCCAGCTCGAGCAAGGCCGCGCGCTCCGCCGGCGCCAGGCCGAGCGCCTCGGCCAGCAGTGCCAGGGTGTGGGGGTGCGGCCGCGGCCGCTGGTCGCGCTCCAGGGCCCTCACCGTGGCCGGCCCCAGCCCGGCCCGCTCGGCCAGCGCCTCCTGGCTCAGCCCGGCGCGCGCCCGCAGGCCCCGCAACCGGGCGCCGAACGAG
>JAFAPL010000133.1 GCA_019247135.1 Chloroflexota bacterium
CAGGTGCAGATCCTGGACGCCGCGCGCGAACAGGTCAGAGACCTCGGCGGAACTCAGGAGATTGCCTTTGCGAGCGAGGACTCGCGAGGCTTCTCGTGGATCTCGCGCGTCGTGGGCGATGACGCTGCGCGGCGGGATGTGCGAGGAGGCAGGGCTGAGCTTGAGCAGGCGCACGTCTCTGGAAAGAGGGTACCGCGTGGGCTCAGATCGACATCCGCATTACTCTGCCGCAACCGTTACTCAACCACTCGGAGGTCTACTCAGTGGCGTCGCGCCGTGCCGGAGGGCAGCCGGGGGGAAGGTGGAAGCACAATCCGCCGCCCAGAAGACGCCCGGCACGGCGCCACGCTCGCACGTTCGGTGGCGTAGGACGACGATGCGCCCGCAGGTGCTAGCTGCCGGCTGCACTGCCCGGGTCGAACAGTTCTGCGATCCGCTCGAGACCGCCTCTGCTAGCTCGCGCCGGCTGCGCCGCTCGGGTGCAACAGCTCGGCGAGCCGCTCGAGGCCGTCTGTGCTAGCTCGCCGGCTGCAATGCCCGGGTCGACCAGTTCTGCGATCGGCTCGAGACCGCCTCTGCTAGCTCGCGCCGGCTGCGCCGCTCGGGTGCAAGAGCTCGGCGAGGCGCTCGAGGCCATCGGCGAGACGCGGCCCGGGCCGGCCGAACAGGTCCTCGGCGAACACAGCCGTCGCTTTTGTACTCAGTCGACCGTCCCAGCGCTGTTGAATGCGTTCCAGCGTCGGCAGCTTGCGCGCGCCACACCAGCACGCCACCACCACGTCGGGGTCACGTCGCACGGCTTCGTCCGGTGTGACGCGAACACTCTCGACGTCGAGATCGCCGTAGACGTTCTCGGCGCCCGCGAGGTGCAGCATTTCGGTGATCCATGAGCGTCGCGCCGCCACGAACGGATGCGCCGACCATTCCCAGTGCACACGCGGACGTACGCCCGTGTCGCCGCAGCGGGCTGCAACGGCCCGCATGCGTCCTTGCGTTTGCGCGATCATCGCTTCGGCGCGTTCGCTTCGACCAAGATAGTGGCCGATGCCGCGCATGTCTTCCCAGATACCGTCCAATCCGAGACCGCCGAGAGCGAGATAGGTAAAGCCAGCAGCCTCGAACCCGGCGATGTTCGCCTCCATGCCCGGCACGTGGAGGGACGCCACGACGAGATCCGGCTGCAAGGCGCGAACACGCTCGATGTCCACGCGCAGGTCGCTGCCCAGCTTGGGCAGGCTTCTCACGCGAGGCGGATAATCCGACCAATCGTCCACGCCGACGATGCGCCGGCCCAGTCCGAGCGCATGCAGGATCTCCGTGTTGGACGGTGAAATCGACACGATCCGCCGTGCTCGCGGCATCGGCTTCGGGAGATTGGTGCGGATACCCGTGATGCGCACCCGCACATTGTGCGCGTCGCGGTAGCATCAGGGCACGTGAAATAGACGTTCATTACCGGGGGGTTGCCGAATGCAGGCTGACGAGGCTGAGCATCAACGCGCGCAACTGCGGCGAGCGCTGATCGCTTCGACGATCGGCACATCGATCGAGTGGTACGACTTCTTTCTGTATGGCAGCGCGGCCGCGCTGGTCTTGAATTCCCAGTTCTTCCCACAAAATGACCCGAGCACGGGCATCCTGCTCGCGTTCGGGACGAACTTCGTTGGCTTCATTGCGCGACCCGTAGGCGCGGCGATTTTCGGCCACTATGGCGACCGCATCGGTCGCAAGGCCACGCTCGTGATGACGCTCCTGTTGATGGGCATCGGCACGTTCCTGGTCGGCCTGGTGCCGCCGTACGCCGTGATCGGAGTCTGGGGCGGCATCCTGCTGACGGTCCTGCGCGCGCTGCAGGGCATCGGCGTCGGTGGCGAGTGGGGCGGCTCGGTCTTGCTCTCGATGGAATGGGGCCAGCGCTCGGGCCGGCGCGGATTTATCGCCAGCTGGCCGCAGTTCGGCGTACCCGTCGGCTTGCTCGCATCGATCGGCATGCTTGCGCTCGTCACCGCGCTGACGGGACCCAACTTCGTCACGTGGGGCTGGCGCATTCCGTTCCTGTTCAGCATCGTGCTGGTCGCCGTGGGCCTGTACATCCGGCTCGGCGTGCTGGAAACTCCGGTGTTTACCCGCCTGCTGGAGCAGCGCAAAGTGGCGCCGGCACCGGTCGCGGAGGTACTGCAAAAGAACTGGCGTGAAGTCCTTCTCACGTGTTTGATTCGCACCGGTCAGCAGGCGCCGTTCTATATCTTCTGGACGTACGTGCTGGTATACGCCACGGGCGCTCTGCAGCTGCAGCGGCAGGAGGTGCTGAACGACACGCTGATTGCTTCGGTGGTGTCACTGTTCACCGTGCCGCTCTGGGGGCACATGTCCGATATCTGGGGTCGGCGCAGGACGTACATGATCGGCGCCGCCGCGATGGCGTTGTTCGCATGGCCGTACTTCGCGCTACTGGATACGAGGGTTCCACTCCTGGTGCTGCTGGCGATCGTGGCCGCGCCCGTGGTCCACGACATCCAGTACGGACCGCAGGCGGCGTTCATCGCCGAAGCGTTTCCACCTCGACTCCGTTACAGTGGGGCGTCGCTGGGATATCACCTCGCCTCGGTCACCGCCGGCGGACCGGCGCCGATCATCGCGGCGTATCTGTTCGCTCAGTTTGGTTCTTCGTTCCCGATCGTGGTGTACATCATCATCTGCGCGCTGATCAGTCTGTGGAGCGCGGCGGTGCTGCCGGATCGCGGCAAGGTGGACATCGACGTGGAGCCCGAGACGGTACCTGAGAGCGCGACATCTTTTGCGCGTGTTTAACATTTAGCCCGATACGCGAACGGCGTCTGGAGCGTGAGAAGTGTGAGTGCACTCGCGAGGCAATCACCACCCCACTTCTCACCAAAGGAGCAATGTTCGCGTGCGCAACCTTCTCGTGGCGTCTCTATTCCCGTTGTGCGCCGTCGCACTGGCGTTCCTGCCATCGGCGGCGTCGGCGCAGTCGGTCTCGCCTGAGACGGCCGTAGGCACACCCGATGTCGACGGCGGTCCGACAGGCTGGTATCTCTTCCGCGGCAACGGCGACGACGGCATCCACCTGCATACGCACGGGCCGGGTGCGGAGCATGATTTCGTCGGCATCCTGAGGACCAGTGGCACCTTCGACAACGTCACCCCGGTCCGACTCGAACGCGGCGACAACGTCCAGGTGCTGGATGGTGGACACGAGCTGGCCATCCACTTTCATACGTACGACTACACCGACGGTGTGGACTTCGTGATTCGCGGTGGCGAGCGCCTGCGGCTGAACCTCGAGCTGGACGGCCAGGAGACGCCGACGAGCGAGATCTACCTGGGCGAGGACCTGCACAACCCGGCGCACGACCCATTCACTTTCAAGGTCTGATTCTCACTTTTATGGCGAATTTCTCGGCGAAACATGCGGCCCTGCCGATTGGCGCGGCCGCCCTACTCCTCCTGGCAAGCGTCGGCATCAGCGTGGCGCAATCCACTCCGATTCCGACGCCC
>JAFAPL010000520.1 GCA_019247135.1 Chloroflexota bacterium
TGACGAAGCCGAAGACAACCGCGGTCGTCAACGACCACACTGGCAAATCGACCAGCACTTCGGTCGAGCGTAACGTGATGTAGAGTTCCTGCAGCAGGACAGCCCAAATGCGCTCAATTGAAATGCCCATCGCCTCGCGCAATCCGCATGAATACATCTTCCAATGTAGGCTTCCGTATATCGATATCTAACACCTGCACGCCGGCGTTTCCGATCTCGTAAATCACGTGTGGGACGAGGTGTTCGTCCGTCGTCACGAGGACCACGTCGTCCGCTGGCTGTTCGAGATTCCACTCAGGAAAACTCGCCCGCAGCGCATTCGCGACGACGCCGTCGCTGCCGCGAAATCTCACCCGAACCTGGGTGTTGCCGATACGCCGTGTCAGCGCGGCCGGCGAATCGCGCGCGACGATGCGCCCGTGGTCCAGAAAGATGACTTCGTCGCAGATGCGTGTGACCTCGTCCATCTGGTGGCTGGTGTAGACGATCGACAGATTGCGTTGCTCGCGCAGCCTCTCGATGAGCGACAGCGTCCGATCGGCAATGTCCGGATCGAGAGAGGCCGTGGGTTCGTCCATGAGAATGATGTCGGGATCGTTCAGCAGCGCCTTGACCAGGCTGACACGGGTCTTCTGGCCCGATGACAGGGTCCGACATAGTTGGCCCATGAGCTCCGTGATCGCGAAGTACTTGCCCAGCTCACGTATCTTCTGTTCCGGCTGTTTGATTCGATACAGCCGGGCGAAAACGATCAAATTCTCCCAGACCGTGATGCGACTTTGAAGCATGTTGTAGGAAGACGAAAAATTGATGCGTTGTAAACATGCTTCGCGTTGCTCGTGCAGGTCCTGTCCGAAATAGCGAATCGATCCGCCATCTGGAAGAGTAATGCCAACCAGCATCTGGATGGTGGTTGTTTTGCCTGCGCCATTGGGTCCGAGAAGGCCGAGGACGGTGCCTTTGTGGAGCTCGAAGCTGAGGTCGTCGACAGCACGAAAAGACCCGTACCGTTTGGTCAGGTTGTGGACTTCGAGGACCGTTTCGTGGATCAAGCCGTTGCGATGAGCTCGGCGGCATCGAGCCAACCCATGTCGCCGTAGCCAGCAATGAAGCGCGCTGCTCGCACGTGCAGAACGTAGAGACGGAAATCGAGCACGCTGAAGTATTCAGCTGTGTCGGGGTGCCGCTCGACATAACGCTGCCGAGCATCGGCTACCGCCTCGTCGGCCGTGAGCTCCGCGACCTCCCCGAGCAGCGTGAGCCGCGCGCCTGCCTGACCGCCGCCGTCCTGCACGAGCAAGCTGGCGCGCGCGTCGGCGCGCAGGTTGCGGGTGTGCTCCGCGAGGTTGCTCAGCAACAGCAGCGGCTCGCCCCGCACGTCGAGCGCGTACGGCGCAAGGGAAGCAAACGGCCAGCCCGCGTGCCGCACCGAGAGCGTCGCCAGGACGCCCTCCTGCTGCCCGGCCACTAGCTGCTGCGCGGAAATCACTGAGCTAGCCTGCATCAATCATTGCGACCTTCTGCGTGACCGCCGCCGTCACGTCGTGGGCTGGCGTTAACACGTCCAGATTGTTCAATTTGTCCGGG
Source organism: Chloroflexota bacterium (assembly GCA_019247135.1). The sequence continues at coordinate 1,588 of JAFAPL010000520.1, forward strand.
GCGTCGAGCCGCGGCTCCTTCGCGAGAGCCTCACTCCTCGGGGTCGAGCTTCAGCGCCGCCGAGTTGATGCAATACCGCAGCCCGGTCGGCTGTGGCCCATCTTCGAAGACATGCCCGAGATGCCCGCCGCAGTCGGCGCACTTCACCTCCGTCCGCACCATCCCGTAGGTGCGATCCTGTTCTTCCTCAACTGCTCCACCTTCAGCCGGTGCCCAGAAGCTCGGCCAGCCTGAGCCTGACTCGTATTTCTCGTCGGACCGAAACAGCGGCTTGCCACAGCCTGCGCAGCGGTACGTGCCCGCCTGTTTGGCATGCTCGTACTCCCCGGTGAACGGCCGCTCGGTGCCTTTTTCGCGCAACACGTGATACTGCCCTGGCGTCAGCTCCTGCCGCCACTCAGCTTCGCTCTTCTGAACTCTGGGTGTCATGCGATTGAGCGTAACGCCGGAGCGCGAGAAGCATCTGCCCATTACTCTGTCGTGGCGGCAGCCTGGACTGGGACCGCGGCCACACGACCGCGGCAAAGAGCAGCAACCCGAGGCTCAGCGGGAGCACCCATGGCACGCTCAGTGTGATCGGCTCCCCTGATGCGGCGGCAGCGGAAGCCCCACGGCGACCGCCGAGGTAGGTCACCAGCCTCTGGATGTGCCCGCCGACGACTGTCGCCTCGACCTCCTCGTCGAAATTCGCCGGCGGCGTGGCGCCAGAAACGGTGCGTCGCACGTGCTCGGCCCAGGTGACCGTGTCGCCCGAGACGTGGCGGTCGCCGAGCGTGTACGTGTCCTGCAGGCGATAGGCCATGATCGCGCGCACCGCGTCTCGGCCGGACCAGTTGACGCCCTGACTACTGCGGAGCTCGGGCGAGTCGCCGAAACTGGCCATCGTCGCGTCCAGGTCGCGCGCCTCGCGTGCGGCGATGAAGTCCTCGACCACCCGCGCGGCGTCGTCGCTGCTGGTCAACTGTGGCGGCGCGCACGCGGTGGCCGCGAGCGCAGCGAGCGTAGCGAGCACCAGCGCCACCCACAGCACTCCGACGTACCGCACCCCCGGAGCATATCGTCTCAAATGATCTCCAGGTAATCCCGATCGGGCAGCACCGGAAACGTGGCAGTGGGCAGCGTCTGATACCAGTACGCGACCGACGCAATATCGCATTGCAGAGGCAAATACCGCCGGCCACTGCGCCAACCTAACGCCTGCAACGTGACCCTCAGGCGCGAGGTGAACCGGATCGGATCCACAATATGCCAGCGGTAAGCTCCGAAACGCTGCTGGGAGCGGTACAGGCCATCCGGTCGCAACACCTGGTGCATGCCCAGAAACGGGGTGGAATACGTGGTGTACTCGCCGTTGACATCCCAGTTCCAGGCGCCGCCGAAATAATCCTCGGTGCCGGTGCCGCAAATCGTCGGAAACTCCACGTCGTCGTCCATGAAGAACTTGAATTCACCTTCGCCCCACCAGCCGGAGTTCGTCACTCCGACGGCGAGGTATGTACCGACGTAGTGGCCGGCGCCCGCGACGCCGTCCAGGACCCTGTAGACATCGCGGTACGGCAGTGGATTCACACGCCGGAACTGCGCATGAAAATACGCCGCGCTCTCCGGTACATCGTGCAGCGCGTAATTGAGCTGGTAGTAGCAGGTCAGCGGCTCAGGTCCGCGGTTCTCGAGCGTTAGCCGCGCGCGCTGCCGGAATGGCATCTCCCAGAAACAGTTCAGTCCGTTGTTGGGGTTGACCGTCACCGGCAGTGAGTTCAGCTGCGCGAACGGACCCCAGCCGGCGGCGAAAAAATCCGCCAGCGGCGACTCTACCGAGGGCTGTGCCTGTCCGTCCCAGTAGATCCGCAGGATGGCATCGCGACCGAGCGGGCGGCCGGTGAACCACATACTGCGGACAGACCCCGGCCCCTCGATGTCGCCCAATGTGAACGTTTCGCCGGCGCCGATCGAGACCGAGGGCGAGATCTTCCAGCCAGCTCCGAGGTCGCGCGCGGCCGCCGCTCCGGTGCCGCTCATTGCCATGCCGCCACTCCCAGGCGCGCCGGAGAAGTTCTCAGGACTGACCGAGCGGGACCGCGCATTCGAGATCTGCGCCAGATTGCTGAGCATTGGAAGCATGCGCCGCTCAGGGTACGCTGGCGGCATGCCAGGCATGCTTCGCGCCGATCACGTCGGAAGTCTTCTCCGACCCGCGGCGCTGCTGGAGGCGCGTGCCGCTTTTTCTCGTGGCGCGTTGTCTGCAGACGTATTGCGGCAGCAAGAAGACGCGGCGATTCTCGAAGCCTTGCGGCGGCAAGGCGACGTCGGCCTGGAAACCTTCACCGATGGCGAGTTCCGACGTGGCTCCTGGATCACGGACATGGCCGAAGCCGTCGAGGGTTTCGCGCCGCAGAGTCGGACCATGCAATGGAAGGGTCCGTCCGGCGGAGAAGAAGCGAGCACGTCGAGCATCGTGGCTGGTCGGTTACGTGCGCGCCGCCGACTGACCGGGCACGAAGCGGCATTCGCGGTGCGTCACGCTCGTGGAGCAGTGAAGGTCACGCTGCCGGCGCCGTCCAACTTTTATGTCGCGAGCTGGAAACCGGGTGTCACCGACGCGGTGTATGGATCACGGCGCGAGATGGGCGATGCGGCTGCGCAGATCGTTCGCAACGAAATCTCGGCGTTGTTCGACGAAGGCGTCGCGTACGTCCAATTGGATGCGCCGTTTTACAGCTCGTTTATCGACGAGAGCGAGCGCGCGCGGCTACGTTCGACTGGAGTGGACCCTGAGGCTGGGATCCTGGACGCGGTTGCGGTTGATTCGGCGGCGGTTGCTGAACTTGCACGGCGCGGCAGAACCCTCGCGCTGCACGTGTGTCGGGGGAACTCGCGCAGTCGGTGGCTTGCCGAAGGCGCGTACGACTCGATTGCGGAGCCGCTTTTCACGACGCTGGACGTGGATCGCTTGCTGCTGGAGTACGATTCGCCGCGCTCCGGTTCGTTCGCGCCGCTCCGCTTCGTCCCGCGTGACCGGATCGCGGTGCTCGGCCTGGTCACGACGAAAGAACCGCAATTGGAGTCGCCTGACGACCTCCGCCGGCGGATCGACTCCGCCACCGCGTACCTGCCACTGGAGCAGTTGGCGGTGAGCCCCCAATGCGGCTTCGCCTCAGTCGCCGCGGGCAACCTGCTCAGCGAAGCCGATCAATGGCGCAAACTGGCCCTGGTGGTCGAAGTCGCCCGCGCCGTCTGGGGCCAGTGATCCGTTGCTCAGAACAAAGCCTGCACGCTCGCGGGAATGTGGTCGGGCGGAGAGGATTTGAACCTCCGACCCCAGCAACCCCATTGCTGTGCGCTACCAGACTGCGCTACCGCCCGTGTCGGGCTAGTGTAGCGCAGCCTCGCGGGGCGCGGCATTCGGGATCGTGGGGGGCAGGCGTGCAGTACGCTTGGCGTGAAGGTCGTTGCGGGGGGTAAGCAAGGTGCTGAGCAAGCAAGACAACGAACGGGTGTGCCGCGTCGGGCCAGGCACCGTGATGGGGAACCTGATGCGCCAGTACTGGCTGCCAGCGTTGCTCTCGTCGGAGCTGCCGGGGCCCGACAGCGACCCCGTTCGCGTCATGCTGCTCGGCGAAAAGCTCATCGCCTTCAGAGACAGCAATGGCCAGGTCGGCCTGGTCCAGAACAACTGCCCGCATCGCGGCGCATCGCTGTTCTTCGGCCGCAACGAGGAGTGCGGCCTGCGCTGCGTGTACCACGGCTGGAAATTCGACACCTCCGGTCAATGCGTGGACATGCCCAACGAGCCAGCCGAGTCCGACTTTCGAACGAAAGTCAGGGCTATGGCCTACCCCACCCGCGAACGGGGTGGGATCGTCTTCGCCTATATGGGCCCGCGATCGGAGCCGCCGCCATTACCCGACATTGAGGCCAATTCGCTGCCCGAGGGCACCTGGACCGTCGGCGCCGTTCAGCGTCAGTGCAACTGGCTGCAAGCGCTCGAGGGCGATATCGATACCTCGCACTTCGGCTTTTTGCATTTCGGGGCGACGGATGCGGACTCGGTCGAGCCAGATACGTTCCAGTACTACACGTTGAAGGACCGCTCGCCGCGGTACGCGGTGCTCGATACCGACTACGGCGCCAGCTATGGGGCCTATCGTCCAGCGCAGCCCGGCATGCTCTACTGGCGCATCTGCCACTTCCTGTTCCCGTTCTGGACGATGATTCCGACCGGCGTGCTGGGTCTGCAGAAGATCGCTCGCGCCTGGGTGCCGATGGACGACGAGCACACGCTGTTCTTCACGATGTCGCCGAAACCGGCCGTCGATCCGCGTCATGCACGGCCGTACCCGAGAAAAATCCCGCAGGTCGGACCGATGCGGCCAAACACCACCGACTGGTTCGGACGCTTTCGACTCGAGAACTCGGCCGCCAACGACTACAAGATCGATCGAGACATGCAGCGGCGGCGGGAAGACTTCACGGGCATCCGTGGCATCCACGACCAGGATCAGGCGGTGACCGAGAGCATGGGGCCGATCTACGACCGGTCCACCGAGCGCCTCGGTAGTAGCGACGCGATGGTCATTCGAGTGCGGCGGCGCCTGCTGGCCGCGGCGGACGAGCTCGATGCGAAGGGGGCGGTGCCGTATTCGGTGGACCATCCGGAGATCTATCGACAGCGATCGGGTGGCACCTTCCTACCGGAGGGCGCGAACTGGTTCGAGGCAACCGCCGAGCTGCGCAGGGCGTACGTCGATCACCCGGAGCTGGACCCCAGTCTGGCACGCCTCTGAGTTTCTTCACGGCGTGCCACAGCGTCACGCCGCTCGAAATGGCTCGAACAATCGCACCAGGCGGTCCAGCGTCGGCAGCACGTCGTCGGGCGAGCTCGAGAAATGGCGGAGGTGCACTCGAAGCACCGTCACACCGATCTCGATGAGCGTCGGAACGCGGTCCAGCGATCGCTCCAGGGAGCCATCAACCGCGCCGAGGCCGTCGCAAATGTCCAGCTTCGAGACATCCCGACCAGCAGACCCAAAACGGTCGCGCAAGGTCGCGATCGCGTCCGCCTTCTGCTGGAGGGTCATGCCCAGTCCACCATAGGGCATCCACCCGTCCCCCCAGGTCACGATGCGGCGGATCTGGCGCGGCGTGAACTTGCCGCCAAACCAGATCGGGATGCGCTCTCCGGCGGCCGGCCGCGGCGAGCAGAACATGCCGTCGAAGTTGACGTGCGTCGAGTGGAACGACGCGGGCACCTGTTCCCACAGCACGCGGCACGCGGCGATCGTGTCGTCCAGGATCTCACCGCGCTTGTAGTAATCCACGCCGAGGGCGTCGTACTCGTCCTTCTGCCAGCTCGCGGTCACGCCCATGACGAACCGGCCGTGCGAGAGCGCATGAAGGGTTGCGGCTGTTTTCGCGAGGAGACCGGCCGGTCGTAGTGGAGCGATGACGATGCCGGACAGCACCTTGATGCGCTGCGTCGCTCCGGCAAAGGCGGCCAGCGTGCTGAGGACCTCGGTTTGCGGCATCTCCAGGTGGTGCCGCTCCCAGCCCTGGCCCGCCTCGAGCGCATGCAAGCCCATCAACACGTGCTCCGTGCTGTCGATGTAGTCAACGCCGGCGGCATCCGCCGCGCGAGCGACCTCGAGTAACCGGTGCTGCTCCGCGATCGGGTACATGGCGGCTTCGGCGGTGACGCAGAGTCTCATCGGGCGGCGATGCTAGCATCGGCCTTCGATGCATGGGACCGTGCTGCTGGCCGCCGGACTGGGACAGTTCGAACCGTTAGCCGAGCGGCTGCGGGCGCACGGCTGCGACGTCCAGACGTTCAGCGGCCGCGAACAGCTTGCGGCCTTGATTCGCGAGGCGGACGTCGTGGTCGGATCGCCCGCTCAAAAGTTCCAGGTTGACGGCACGATCCTGAGCACGGGCACGCGGCTGCGTGCTGTCAACAGCATGGTCATCGGCACGGAGATCATCGACGTCGATGCGTGTACGGAACTCGGCATCCTGGTCGCGAACGGGGCGATCGCCGAAAACTTCCTCGGCGTGGCCGAATCCACGGTCATGCTCATCCTGGCCCTGACGCTCGACCTCAAGGCAAAGGAGCGCACCCTCCGCGAGGGGACCAGCTTTCGGCCGTCTTCGACTCGGTCAGCGCTGTTGAACGGCCGCACCATCGGACTGATCGGGCTCGGACGTGTTGGACGCGCCGTGGCGGAGCGTCTGCAGGGCTGGAATGTGCGGCTCCTCGGGTACGACCCATATGTCGACGGAGCACCGCTCGCGGTCGAGCTGGTGCAGCTTGATGAACTTTTGAGATCGAGCGACATCGTCTCGATTCACGTGGCCTTGAACAACAGCTCACGTGGACTGCTCGGCGCACGCGAGCTGGCGCTCATGCCTCCGCATGCGTATCTGTTGAACACGGCGCGTGGCAACGTCGTCGACGAGCCGGCCCTGGCCGAGGCACTGAACAGCGGGCGCCTCGCGGGCGCGGCCGTCGACGCATGGACGGAGGAACCAACGCCGCGCGACAACCCGTTACTGTCGGTGGACCCCGACAAGATCATCGTGACCGGTCACTGCATCGCGCACAGCGCGCGGCTCCCATCGTTGCTGGTGGATGCGGCTGAAGAGAACGTCCTGCGCGAGCTGCGCGGTGAAGTGCCGCGCTTCGTGGTGAACCCCGCCGTTCTCACAACGTGGAACGCGCGGGTCGCCGCGCTAGCTTGATCTCACCGGGCCGCAGTGAGACCGAGCAGCCCGACCGCGTTGTCGCGCTTGATCTGCTGTTTATCCCCTTCGGATAGGCCAGCGACGCCGTCCACGATCTCTACCGGGTTCTCCTGGCCCATGTCGAACGGGTAGTCCGTTCCGAGCACGACCTGGGACGCGCCTACCTGAGCAATGATGTGAGCCAGGTTGAACGCGTTGTACATGAGGTTGTCCACCCAGAGCCGCCGAACGTAGTGGCTCGGCGGGTTGGGAATCGTCTGCGCCTCTGGACGGACCTCATAGCCGTGGTCGCTCCGACTGCAATACGAGGGCAAGTAGCCGCCGCCATGCGCGCCGAGGATCTTCAAGCGCGGGTGCCGCTCGAGCACACCGCCGAAGATGATGTGCGTCAACGCCAGCGTCGTGTCGAGTGGATTGCCGATGATATTGGCGAGGTAGTATTTCGCGACGCGGTCACCGAGCGTGGTGCCGGAGGGGTGGATGAAGACGAGCGCGCCGTGCTGCTCGGCGGCGGCCCAGAACGGCTCGAAACGCTCGTCGTCCAGGTCGAGTCCCTGGACGTTGCTGGAAATCTCCACCCCTTTGAAGGCGCCGCTCGAAGACATCGCGCCTTCGAGCTGGCGTGCCGCAAGGTCGGGAAACTGGAGCGATACGAACGCGAGCCCGACGAACCGCTCGGGATTCGACTGGCAAACGTGCTGCACGGCCGTATTCGCGGCCTCCACGATCTGTTCCGATAGCTCCCTGTCGGCCCAGTAGGCGTAGTTGGGCATGTGGCTGACGACCTGCATGTCGATGCCTTCTCGGTCCATCGTCTCGATGCGGACGTCCAGGCTCTCGAACATGCGCTTGTAGCGCGACTGCATGAGAAACTCGTTGTGCGGGTTGGCGTCCCGCGATGGTGCACGAGAGGTCAGCTCGACGAGCTTCGGCGACAACACGTGGGCGTGCATGTCTACGGTCCGGGGCGATGGCACGCGCGCCATGGTAGGACGCTATCATCGGCGTTCGTGGCGGTCGGCTCGACGAGCCTGGAGGAAGTGCTCGCCGCGTGTATGCCGGCGCTGGCCCGCGCGCCGCGGCCGTTCAGCGTGCTCGACCCCGCGGGCAGCCTGGTTGGACCCGAGCCCGAACTGAGTACGGAACAGCTCCAGTCGGCGTATCGCTGGATGGTGTTTGGCCGCCAGCTCGACGAACGCGGTCTCCAGCTCCAGCGCCAGGGTCGCGTCGGCGTGTGGGGACCGATGATCGGTCAGGAGGCCGCACAGGTCGGCCTCGGCATGGTCATGCACGACGGTGATTGGATCTTCCCGTCGTATCGGGAGGCGATCACGCTGTGTATGCGCGGACTCAGTCTGACCGACCTGTTCGCCTACTACCGCGGCCTGTACTGGCCCGCCGATCCCGCGCGCACGGGCATCTTTCCACTCCAGATCGTGATTGGCGATCAGTCGCTGCACGCGGTTGGCGCAGGCATGGCGTTCGCCCTGCGTGACGAGCCACGCGTCGCGGTGGGTGTGATCGGTGATGGCGCGACCTCGCAGGGCGATTTTCTCGAGGCGCTGAATTTCTCGGCCGTGTTCAACGCCCGAACGGTGCTGTTCATCCAGAACAACCAGTGGGCCATCAGCATGCCGCGCGCACAGCAAACCGCGAGCGAGACGCTTGCGCAAAAAGGCCTCGCGCAGGGTGTGACCAGCCTGCTGGTCGACGGCAATGACGTGCTCGCCGTCTATACCGCTTGCGCGTGGGCCTTCTTCAGGGCACGCCGCGGCGATGGCCCCGTGCTCATCGAAGCGTTGACGTATCGAATTGGCGCGCACACAACCGCCGACGACCCTCGGCGTTATCAGCCAGCGGATGAGATCGAAGCGTGGCGACGGCGGGATCCTCTGCCGCGTTTTCAGCGCTACCTGGAGCAGCGATCGCTATGGCAGCCGTCACTCGAAGACACGGCGAGAGCCGACGCGTTACGCGAGGTCGACGACGCGCTTCAGCAGGCAGAAGCGCGACCAACGCCTTCCTTCGACGAATACGTGCAGGTAGCGACACCTGGTGGCTGAGGCGGTCATGGCCGAGGCCATCAACCGGGCGCTGCGACAGGCCCTCGCAGCGGATGAGCGAGTGCTGGTGGTGGGGCAGGACGTCGGCAAGCTGGGCGGTGTCTTCCGCGTTACCGATGGTCTGCAGGCAGAGTTCGGCGCCAAACGCGTATTCGACACGCCGCTCGCAGAATCGGCCATCGTTGGAACCGCGTTCGGGATGGCGCTCGCGGGCATGGTCCCGATCGCGGAGATCCAGTTCATGGGGTTCATGTACAAGTGTGCTGATCAGCTGATCGCGCAAGCCGCTCAGATCCGTGCCCGCACCTGGGGCCAGTCGACCGCACCACTCGTTGTCCGAACAGCCTACGGCGGCGGAGTGCGAACTCCTGAACACCACTCCGACAGCCTCGAAGGCGTCCTCATGGGGTCGCCAGGCCTGAAGGTGGTCGTGCCGAGCACGCCGATCGATGCCGCTGGACTGTTGCTTTCAGCTATCGACGACCCCGACCCGGTGGTCATGATGGAGCCGATCCGAATGTATCGCGCTATGCGCGAGGAGCTTCCGGAGAAGCTCCAGGCTGTCCCTCTCGGCAAGGCCCGTGTCCGACGTCATGGCACCGACATCACGATCATTGGCTGGGGGGCGATGCTGACGCCCGCACTGCAAGCTGCAGAAACAGTAGCCGCCGACGGCATCGAGGCGGAAGTGATCGACCCGCGCACGCTGTCGCCGCTGGATTGGGACACGCTGACCGAGTCAGTCGAGAAGACTGGCCGGCTGATTGTGGTGCATGAGGCACCACGCACGGGCGGGCCAGGCGGCGAATTCGTCGCGAATCTGGTCGAACGCTGCTTCTACGCGCTGAAGAGCCCGCCGCGGCGGATCGCTGGTCGCGACGTCGTCTATCCCCCGCAGCTTCTCGAGGACGAGTATCTCTCTGACGTTGCCGCGATCGCCGCCGCGGTGCGCGAAAGCATGGACGAGTAAGTGGCGTACGAGTTCAAGCTGCCTGACCTTGGCGAGGGCATCCATGAGGCGCAGGTGCTGACCTGGAAGGTCCGAACTGGCGATACGGTCGCTGCGTTTCAAGCGTTGTGCGAGGTCGAGTCCGCCAAAGCGGCCGTCGAGCTGACGTCGCCCGTGGCTGGACAGGTCCGCGAAACGCGAGTCGCCGAAGGCGATGTTGCGCACCTGGGTGAAGTGCTCGTCGTCATCGATACCGATGCACAGCAGGCTGAACCGGAGTGGTTTGGGATCGTCGGGACGGCTCCGCAGGCTGCGCCGTCGACGCCGTCGGAAAAGGTGTTCGCGGCGCCGTTTGTTCGAAAGCTCGCGCGAGATTTGAACGTGCGACTCGAAGACGTGCCTGGTTCGGGTCCGCAGGGTCGTGTACGCGCCGCAGACGTTCAAGCGTTTGTGCATAAAGCCACGGCTGCAGAACCGACCGAAGTCCGAGCAATCCCGCGCGGCACGGAAGTGCAGCCAACAGGGGGCCGAGCGATCCCGCTGCGCGGCATGCGCAAGGCGATTGCCGACCACATGGTGGAGGCGGTGCAGCGAGCGCCGCAGGTCACCTCCATGGACCTCTTCGACGTCACCGAGCTTCACCGCGCGCGCGAGGTGTTGTTGCCTGTCGCACAAACGGAGAACGTCAGGCTGACGTACTTGCCGTTCTTTGTTCGTGCGGCGGTCGAGGCGTTGCGAGCAGTTCCCGAGGCTAACGCGACGGTCGACGACGCGGCCGGCGTGATTCGATTGCACGACCAGTTCAACGTCGGCATCGCGACGGCAGTCCCGGGCGGGCTCGTCGTGCCAGTGGTGAAGAATGCCGATCAGATGAGCCTGCTCGAGCTTGCGCGGGAGATCGAACGATTGGTTTCGGCAGCCCGCGAACGGCGTATCTCGACGGAGGAGCTGACTCGGGGCACGTTCACCGTTACCAGCTTTGGCGGCTTGCCTGGCAGTCCGCTGTTCGCGACCCCGATTTTGAACTACCCCGAGGTCGCCATTCTCGGCATCGGTCGGATCGATCTTCAGGCGCGCGTCGTGGACGGCCAGGTGGTGCCGAGGCAGTGCGCGGGCGTGTCGTTCACGTTCGACCATCGGGTCCTCGATGGCGAGGGCGCCGGGCGCTTCATGGCCGCGCTCAAGCGCTATGTCGAGCAGCCGCTCGAGCTGTTGTTGCGCTTGCGATGAACGGCGAGCTGACGGGACAGCTCGGCGTCCTCGCGCTCGACCATACGGCGCTGGCGGTGCGCTCGATCGAGGCTGCTCTGCCGCTGTATCGAGACCTGCTGGGCGGCGTGCCGTCTGGCTACGAGCGGATCTCGAACAAGGGATTCATGTGGATGACGCTGCGATACCCGAATGGCAGTCAGGTCGAGCTGCTTTCGCCGACCGGGCCGGGGTTCCTGGCGACCTTCCTCGACAAACGCGGCGAGGGTCCACACCACATGACGTTCATCGTCCACGATGTGCGTGTGGCGGTTGAGCGTGCCCGCGCGGCGGGACTCCGTGTGGTCGACGAAGACTATCGCGACCAGCGCTGGCAGGAGGCGTTCATCTCGCCGCGCACGGCCTTCGGCACCATCATTCAGCTCGCGCAGACGAACCTCTCGCAGTTCGAGCGCGAACAACACTGGAAAGTGGCGGACATGCACGTGCCGTAGCTGCGCCTGAGTTGTTGTCTCAGATGCAGGCTGGCGCGGGATCAGTCCAATGATTTCTCAAAGGTCACCTTTGGAATCCGCGGGTCGAGGCGGCAGCCCGCATGACAAACCGGATTTCGTGGGCGCATCGCGCGGGGCTCCGCTCTGGCGTGGCATTTCAGATGCGAGCTGGCGCGGGATCAGTCCGATGATTTCTCAAAGGTCACCTTTAGAATCCGCGGGTCGAGGCGGCAGCCCGCATGACAAACCGGATTTCGCGCGAGCTCTGCTCTGGCGTGGCATCTCAGATGCGGGCTGGCGCGCAACCGCCCTTGCGTCAACTTTCGAAGTTGAACCACTGGCTCGATCGAGCGGCAGCCCGCACGCGAAACCGCGAAAGCGCCCCGTGAGCAAAGCGCGAAACGACCTCGCGCAGCGGGCCAAATGAGTCTCAGCGCAACGCGCTAGACTCCTGCGCACATCCGATCATGCGCAGCGCTGACGCGCACCCGGGTCCTGGCGCTGCACCGCCTGAGGAGCAGTCGCGTCTTCTTCGCTCGCTACACGAACTCTCGGTCACCACCTCGCGAAGCGTCGATGCCGACGAGCTCGTCAAGCGTGTCGCCCACAGTGCCTGCCAGCTACTCGCCGCCGACGCCGTCTCGCTGTATCTCTGGGACGACTCCAGCGACTGCCTGGTGCCCGTCTACAGCAACGACCCGCGCGTTGACGAGCAGCCACTTCGACCAGGCGAGGGCGCCGCAGGCCAGGCACTGGCGCGTCTGGAGCCGATCCTCGTCCAGGATTACGCCACATACGAGCACGCCGTCCCATGGGCCAGCCGGCGCGGGCTGCAATCGGTCGAAGCCGTGCCGCTCCTCGTCGGCGACCGTCCAATCGGTGTGCTCGTCGCCAGCTTCTACCACCGGGTCCCCCTGGGTCCCAACGAGGAACGCCTCCTGGCGCTCCTGGCCGCGCACCTCGCGCCCGCTCTCGAGGCGGCCCGCCTGTACGCGGCGTCGGACCTCGAGCGGCAACGTGAACGCGTCCTGCGTGAGATAACTCAAGCGCTGGCGGCCAACCTCACCGAACGTGAAGTCCTGGCACTGGCTGTCAGGCATAGTGCCCGCCTGCTGCGTGCGCCATACGCCCGCATCTGGCTGTTGGAGCCAGATGGCGAGCTGAGCTGCGCCGCGGCCGAGGGCTTCGTGCACAGCGGAACGTTCTCGCGACGACTCGAGCGGGACAGTACATCCGGCCGTGTGGCCCGTCAGCAGATTGTCAATCTGGAAAATGCTCCTGCCGAGACGAGCTGGCGATTCAATCGCGAGTTCGGCGAGCGAACTGGCCTGAGTGCCTATCTCGGCGCTGGTTTGTGGCGAGCAGGTCAGTCACTCGGTGTTCTCGAGGTGATGCGCCAGACACAGCGTCGCTTCGATCCTTCCGAGGAGCAACTGCTGGTCAGTGTCGCGAACGCTGTCGCGGTGGCGGTCAGCAATGCTCGCACGCACGCCGCCGTTGAGCGCCTGGCGCGCGAGGCCGAACGACGCGCGACGGCGCTGGCCGAATCCGAGCTGTTGCTTCGCTCGGTGTACGACGCAATCGGCTCCGGCGTCCTGGTGTTCGACAGTCAGGAACTGGTCATCAACGCGAACGCGGCGGCCGAGGAAATCCTGGGGCGCAATGTCACCTCCCTCGTGGGCATGCACTCTGGCGACTTCAAGCCGGCGATCGGTAAGGACGGCTCGCCCATGCCTCCAGACCAGCGGCCGTTCGCGGTTGCCGCTCGGACCGGCGTGGCGGTTCGCAAGATCGTGTTTCAGATAGAGCGACCAGACGGACAGCGCCGCTGGGTCCAGGTGGACGCGGTGCCACTGTTCGATGGCGAGGGAGATCTGAGACGCGTCATCTCCAGCTTCATCGACATCACCGACCGCAAACGCTCCGAGGCAGCCCTGCACGAGCGCGACACGATCCTCGAGGCAGTCGCATTCGCCGCCGAACAGCTCTTGACCGCGCCCGACTGGGAACAGAGCATCGACGCTGTCCTGCGAGAGCTGGGGGCGGCGACTGGCGTCAGTCGCGTGTACATCGTGCCCGGCGCTGCTGAAGAGCCAGAAGGCTTCGGCGCGCACCAGTGGACCGCCGGGGGCATCTCACCGCGACAGCTCGACAGCCAGAGTGGATCGTATCTGCAGGCGTCTGGTTTGCACCGCTGGGAGGCCATCCTGCGCGAGGGCTCCATTGTCCAGGGACAGTCGAGCCAGTTTCCTCCTGACGAGCAGGAGGTCCTGGCCAGCCAGGGCGTGTGCTCGCTCATGGTGGTGCCCGTGTTCGCGGGCGAAACATGGTGGGGTTTCGTCGGGTTCGACGACTGTCGCGAGGAGCGGACATGGGCGGTTGGTGCCGTAGAGGTAGTGAGGACTGCAGCGGGCACCATCGGAGCCGCGATTCTGCGTCGCCGCGCCGAGGCGGAACGTCTGCAGCTGGTGCGCGAGCAGTCAGCGCGCGCGGCGGCCGAGGCGGCCCAGGCCAGATTCGCGTTCCTGGCCGAAGCGAGTCGGCTGCTGGCGGCATCGCTTGACTACACGACCACGCTGCAGAGTGTGGCGCATCTGGCCGTGCCGACCCTGGCCGACTACTGCGCCGTGGACATGCGCCAGCCGGACGGCTCGGTTTGGCGCGTCGCCACCGCCCACGTCGACCCGGAGACAGAGGATTGGCTGCGTGCGCGTGGTCTGGGCCAGGTCACTGACCCGAACGGGCCAGACCGCGTCGCACGTGTCATCCGGACTGGTGAGCCGCTGCTCTTTCGGTCGTTGCCGGAGGAAGGCACACCGGCGTGGGTGCGTGAAGCCCGTCGGGTCGCCCCAGATCGTCCGATCCATTTCACGTCGGGTCTGATGGTCCCCCTCTACACACGCGCGGGTCTGGCTGGCGTGATTACGTGCCTTGCTTTGCGACAGCGGCGACCCTACGACGCGCGCGACCTCAGCCTCGCACAGGACCTGGCACGGCGCTGCAGCATGGCCATCGAGAACGCCGACCTGTACCGTGAGGCCCGCGAGGCCATCAGCATCCGCGACGAGTTCCTCTCGGTGGCGGCACACGAGTTGAAGACGCCAATGACGAGCTTGCGCGGCTACGCGCAACTCCTCGAGCGCGAGTTCCAGCGCAGCGAGTCGCCCAATCCGGTGCGCGCCGCGCGCGCAGCCTTGACCATCCAGGTGCAAGCAGACAAGCTCGCGCGTCTGGTTGGGCAACTCCTCGACGTCTCGCGCATTCAGTCGGGCATGCTCGCCATCCAACGCGAGCAGACGGATGTGACCGAGCTGGTGCGCGGCGCAGTCGACGCGGCGCGGAATCAGTTGCGCGAGCATACGATCCTGTTCGACGCACCCGGTGGGCTGGTACTCGAGATCGATCCGTTGCGCATCGAGCAGGTGGTCACCAATCTCCTGGACAACGCGATCAAGTACAGCCCCGAGGGCGGACAGATCGAGGTGTCAGTCTCGGCGGATGACGGTTTCGTCGATCTGTCGGTGCGTGATCACGGTGTCGGTGTTCCGATCGAGCACCGCGGGCATATCTTCGACCGCTTCTATCAGGCCCACGCGGGAGGGCCGTTGACCAGCATGGCTGGCATGGGCCTCGGACTCTACATCAGCCGCCAGATTGTGGAACTGCACGGTGGTTCGATCACCGCAGAGTACCCCGACGACGGCGGCACGCGGCTCAACGTGAAACTGCCGCGACTAGCGTAGGCGCGGGTCGAAGGCGTCGCGCAACGCGTCGCCCATCAGATTGAAGGCGAGCACCGTCACCAGGATCGCCAGGCCTGGGAAGGTGGCGATCCACGGCGCGTCGATTACATAGTTGCGACCCGCCGCCAGCATGTTGCCCCAGTCCGGCGTGGGCGGTTGCGTGCCGAGGCCAAGGAAGCTGAGGCCCGCCGTGTCGATGATCGCCGCTCCGACATTCAATGTGGTCTGGACAATGACCGGCGCGAGCGTATTCGGCAACACGTGTTGCAGCATGACCCGCCGATCGGCCGCTCCCAACGCCCGCGCGGCCTCGACGTAATCGCGCCCGCGTACCGCCAGCACGGCTCCCCGCACCACGCGCGCGTAGTGCGGGATGTAGACGATGCCGATGGCGATCATCGCATTGCGCAGCCCCGGCCCGAGGATCGCCACGACCGCGATGGCCAGCAAGATGTACGGGAACGCCAGGATCACGTCCATCACGCGCATGACGACGTTGTCGGTGCGGCCGCCGTAGTACGCCGCAAGCATGCCGAGGATCAGTCCGGCCGCGAGCGCGATCGTTGCCGCCGTCGCACCGGCCTGCAGCGACGCCTGGGCACCCCAGATCACCCGGCTCAATACGTCGCGACCGAACTCATCGGTACCCATGAGATGCGCGGCGGACGGAGCCTGTCGCTCTACGCGGAAGTCCTGGCGCGTCGGGCTGTAGGGAGCGACCTGGCCCGCGAAGACCGCGGCCAGAATGACGACCACGAGCACGATTGCACCGATCAGACCGGTTCGCGAGCGCACGAAACGGCGCCGAGCCGCTGTCCACGGACTTGGCGCCTGGCGTGGAACGCCCGTCGCGCGAACAGCCGGCTGTGCGGGTACCGCGATGGGCTCGGTGAGTGCCATGCGCTACGCGTACCTGATGCGCGGGTCGAGTACGGCGTAGAGCACGTCGACAAAGAGGTTGATCAGGACGATGAACAGCGCCACGATCAGGACGGTGTCTTGCACCACGGGGTAGTCACGCGACGTGATCGCCGTGACGACATACCGGCCGACACCAATGCGCCCGAACACCGTCTCGGTCAGGACGGCGCCGCTGATCAACGCGCCCGCTTGCAGTCCGATCACCGTCACGACGGGGATCAACGCATTTTTGAGCGCGTGCTGCATCACGACGCCGCGTTCGCGCAGTCCCTTGGCGCGCGCAGTCACGAGATACTCACTGCTGAGCACTTCGAGCATGCTCGAGCGTCCCATGCGCGTGATGATCGCCATGGTGACGGTGCTCAATGTGATGGCGGGCAGAATCAGGTGCCACAACACATCTTGAAACGCGCCGAAATCGCCGGCCAGCAACGCGTCAATGGTCAGGAAGTGTGTCCGGGCCGGAATGTCGATCGTGTTTGTAACCGTGCCCGACAACGGGAACCAACCAGCACGCGCGCCTAGCCAGTAGATCAGCATCAGGCCGATCCAGAAGACCGGCATTGAAATGCCAACGAGTGAGCCGACCATCGTGAAGTATTCGACGCCTGTGTGGCGTTTGATGGCCGCTAGAATGCCAGCGGGTAGACCGATTACCACGGCGATGATCAACGCGCCGATCGAGAGTTCTATGGTTGGCGCGAAGTTGGTGATCAACTCCTGACCGATGTCGCCGCCGGTGCGGATCGAGTTTCCGAGATGCAGCGTGAATGTGTTCCTGAGAAAGTCGACGTATTGCAGCGGCAAAGGCTCATTCAGGCCAAGTGCTTGCCGCATTCGTTCGATCTCGGCCGTGCTGGCTTTATCGCCAGCCAGCGCGACCGCTGGATCGCCGGGAATCATTCGCAAGGCCAGGAAGACGACCGTTGCGACGCCCCAGAGCACCGGAATGGTGTGAACGAATCGACGAATGATGTAGGTGCGCATGAGCCGTCAGCGTCAGCCGTGGACTGATAGCTGATAGCTCACAGCCGTGGTCACGCCAGTGCGACGTTATTGAAGTAATAGATATACGTCGGTTGCATGACGAAATTCTGAACGCGCTTCCGAAGCGCAACCTGCTGCTTCATGTGCGTCAGGAACACCCAGGGTGCGTCATCGACGATGCGCGTTTCGGCCTGATTGAACAGAGCCTTGCGCTTGGCCTGGTCCGTTTCCTGATCGGCTTGATTCAACAGTTGATCCACTTCAGGGACGCTATACCAGGACGTGTTGGTTGCGCCCTTGTTCTCGGTCAGGAAAAAGACATTGAGGAAGTTATCGGGATCCCCAGTGTCCGCCTGCCAGCCGTTCAGCTCTACGCCGAATTTGCCCGCGCGGCGGTCAACGCGGAACTGTGCCCACTCCTCGGTCTTGATCTCACTGTTGACGCCAATGTCCTGCCAGTACTGCTGAATCGCTTCGGCCAGCTTGGAACCCTGCGGGTTGTAGCCGCGCGCCACGGTGTACGCCCAGAGGGTGAGCGTGTGACCGTCGTAGCCCGAATCCTTGAGCAACTGTTTGGCTTTATCGGGATCGAACGGATAGCCCTTGATGTCCGCATCGAAGCCCCATGAGGTTGGTGGCAGAACACCGGTTTCGGGTACGCCCGCGCCGCTGTACAGGCTGTCGGCAAGCTCCTGTTTGTTCACCGCGTAGTTCAAGGCCTGACGGAACGACTTGTTCTGCCATTCCGCCTGCTGCAGGTTGAAGTCCGCGTAGCTGACGTTCAAGCCTGGTTGCTCGAGCACGTCCGTGTCGTTCTGGCCTTTGAGTGAGGCGACGTCTTTTGGATCGATCGGCCAGGCCACGTCGGCCTCGCCGCGCTGGATCTTGAGCGCGCGGACCGATGGCTCGGGGACGGTCTGGAACACGATACGTTGCAGCTTCGGTTTGGCTCCCCAGTAGCCGTCGAAAAGCTCGACCGTGATGTGGTCGTTCTTGACCCATTCGACGAACTTGAACGGTCCCGTTCCCACGGGCGCATCGTTGATGCCCTTGCCAACCTTTTGCAGTTGTTGCATGGACATGATGAACCCGGGTGGGATCGATAGATTCGACAGAAGCGGCGAGTATCGATCTTTCAGCGTGAAGGTGACGTCCATGTCACCGGTCGCTTCGACTTTGCTGACGACGTTGCCGATATACGTGTCGATGAACGGGAACCCGCCGTAATCGCCCTGCGCCTCCTGGTACAGCGGGTTGTCCTTGTTGATGCTGCGATCGAAGCTGAATGCGACAGCCTTCGCGTTCAGGTCCGAGCCGTCGTGGAACTTGACGCCTTTGCGCAAGTGGAAGACGACGCTCTTGCCGTCCGGCGAGGTGTCCCAGCTTTCGGCCAGGGCGGGCTCGACGTCAGTACCGCCCGACTTGTATTTGACCAGCCCTTCGTACATGGCCGTATCGGCCATGAAGCCTTCCTGAGCCGTCATCGCGGGCGGATCGAGGCGATCCGTATCCGCGTCCCACACGAACGTGAGGGTGTTGGCGGCGGTCGCCTGCACGGCGGCTGGCGCCGTGGTCGCAGCGGCAGCCGGTGCCGTGGTCGCCGCGGGTGCGGTCGTCGGCGCGGCGGGTGCGGTGGTCGGTTTGGCGGCAGCGGCTGCGGTGGGCGCGGTCGTCGGCTGAGCGGCTGGCGCGGTGGTGGGCGACGCTGCGGGCGCCGCGGGACCGCATGCCGCCAGGAGTCCCATGCCAGTGGCCACGCCGGCCAGGCTCAGGAATCGGCGGCGAGTCAGCGACGTACGTGTCATAGCTTGTGGACTCCCCGAGTCGGTTGGTGCGCGCCAGAATAGCATGCACCCTCCCCGCATTCGCACGAAACGGATCGTGCTGCCAGGTGCGAGACAGTTGAGCAGTTACGCCCGCTATCCAGGCACGCCGATGCCGAGCAGCAGGCCGTCCTTTTTAATCGCCGGACTGGTGACGGTGAACAGCACGACTCCGTCGACGGGCGACTGGATTTCTTCCAGCGGGTTTCCGAGCAGATCGACCATCTGGCCGAGCTGCTGACCTGCTCGCACTGCGTCTTTCACGGCCACACGGTTGAGAAAGATGCCTTCGTGCGCCGACCGCAGCCACTCGAAAGCCTTCAGCACGCGCGGTGGCTCAACACCGCGCGGCGGCGAGTCCGTCAGCAATCCGAGCGTCCGCCAGATGTTCAACACGCCGTCCACGTGCCGCTGAATCGCGTCCTGCTCGGGCAGGCCGCAGCGACCTGACTCGGCGATGATCGCGGGCACGCCCCGCTCTGCCGCGGCGGCGAACAATAGCCCCGCTCGCTCGCCCGACGGCATCGCCACCATCGACCAGCGCACACCGTAGCTGTTGCACATCTCGCGAGCGACAGCGTCCACCTCCGCGT
This sequence comes from Chloroflexota bacterium, assembly GCA_019247135.1. The sequence continues at coordinate 21,105 of JAFAPL010000520.1, forward strand.
TGCCCGTCTCGCGCATCGACACGAACGGATCGAGGTCTTCGATCATGTCGCCCGCGTGAAGGTCCATCGCGTAGTCGCACTTGACCACGATGTCGTTCAGCAAGTGATAGGCGAACCGCTCACTCCAGGCTCCGCTCGGGCTGCCTGGGAAGACCCGATTGATGTTGTCGTTATCGACCGGGTTCACATAGATGCAGCGCTCGAAAAAGCCCGGCCGATTGAGCAAAGGAATG
>JAFAPL010000863.1 GCA_019247135.1 Chloroflexota bacterium
AACGACAAGTCACTGGCCGTGAAGGAGTCGTTGAAGTGGCTCGAGCTGCTGCTCGCCGTGCTCATCCTCGTCGATCTGGCGACGACGCCGAATGCGGCGCGCTGGGTCATCGGCGCCATGTTCATCGCGGGCTCGGCTGAAGCGCTGTACGGCGCGTATCAGTTTTTCACCGATGCCGGACCCAACTTCTTTCAGTTGGCTGGCGCGCTCCGAGCCTTCGGCCACTTCGATCAGCCGAACCCGTTCGCGGGGTATCTCACGATCATCTTGCCGCTGGCCGTCTGCATGGCGCTGTGCCGCGCGAATCCGGTCGCGTTTCGATGGCTATCGGTCGCGGCCGCGGGGGCGCTGCTGGTCGGCATCGGTCTGAGCCAGTCGCGCGGCGCGTGGCTTGGCGGCGCGGTGGCCGGCGTGTGCTTGATGCTGCTCTGGAACAGAACGACACGGATGCTGCTGGTGCCCGCGGGTTTGTTCGCGGCCCTCGGCACGGCGATGGCGTTTACTGGCCTGCTGCCGGCGTCTATCACTGATCGGCTTAGTCAGACCATCGAGTACTTTGGCGTATTCGACGTGCGTACCGTCGAAGTGTCGCCGGATAACTGGGCGATCGTCGAGCGCATGGCACACTGGCAGGCTGGCTGGTACATGTTCCTCGACCATCCGTGGCTCGGGGTCGGCGCGGGTAACTATCCAGATGCCTACCCGGCCTACTTCGTTGGACAATGGTTGGAACCACTCGGGCACGCGCACAACTACTACCTGAACATGCTGGCTGAGCTGGGTGTGATTGGAGGCGGGCTGCTGTTGCTGCTGCTGGGCCTGGCCTTCCGCGAGCTTCTCGGCGCCATGCTGCACTCCGAGCGCGGCTCGGCTGGCTTCTGGCGAGCGGTGCTCGCGGGCAGTATCGGCGGACTGATCGTGTTTTGCGTACATAACCTGTTCGACAGCCTGTTCGTGCACAGCGTCAACGTCCAGGTCGGTGTGCTGCTTGGGCTAGGGCTGATTGCTGGTGACCAGCTACGACGTGAGAGACGGCTGGTGCGTCTATGAGCGTCGGTACGCAGCGGGACCCCGAAATGGCAGAACACGTCGAGACCACACAGCGAGTCGACGACGTCAAGGCCCCGGCGCTCGGTCGGCGCTTCCTCAACCTGCGGACGCTGATCTCCTTTGCGCTCGGGTTCGCCATCATCGGCTTTCTGTTCACCCGCGTCCAGATCGACGTGGGAGCGATTCTGGACTGGGTACGCCAGGCCAATCCGGTGTACCTGGCACTGGCGACGGTCGCGTTCTATCTCACGTTTCCCATCCGTGCGTATCGCTGGCGCCGCTTACTGGACAATGTCGAGCAGCACACCGGCGAAGAGGCTGGCGAGCGCCTCGGGGTCGCACCGCTGTCCGAGATCATGTTGCTCGGCTGGTTTGCCAACTGCATCGTGCCCGCCAAGCTCGGGGACGCGTACCGCGCGTACTTACTGAAGCTGAACGCGGGGGTGTCGTTTTCGACCACCATCGGCACGATCCTGGCCGAACGCATCATCGACGTTGTCGTCCTGTTCCTGCTGATGCTGGCCGCAACGGGGTTGGCCTTCGGCAAGGCGCTGCCAGCCGAAGTGCTCGTGCTGATGCAGATCGGCTTCGCGCTCGTGGTCATCGTGGTTGTCGGCCTGGTGTCGATGCGTCGACTCAGGCCGCTCATCGAACGCGTCCTGCCGAGCCGCTTCCACGAGCAGTACAAGCGATTCGAGGACGGCACGCTGGGATCGTTTCGCGGGATCCCCGTGCTGGTCGGGCTCAGCTTGATCGCGTGGGCCGGCGAAACGGCGCGGCTGTACCTCGTGACAGCGTCACTGGGGCTGGCTGGGATCGCCCCGAGCGTGGTCGTCTTCGTCGCCCTGGCCGCGGCGTTGATGACAACGTTGCCTTTGACGCCAGCGGGGCTCGGATTTGCGGAAGGGGCGATCGTCGGCGTGCTGCTCCTGGCCGGACGGGCTGGATTGGCACCTGGCGTTGACGAGCACGCGGCGGCGAGCATTGCGCTGCTCGACCGCGGGATCAGTTACTGGAGCCTGATCGTGGTCGGGCTCATCCTGTATCCGATCAGCAGACGGAAATAATGGTGCGCATCGCCATTGACTACTCGGCCGCTGTGAACCAGCGGGCGGGCATTGGCCGGCTGGTGCGCAACCAGGTTCTCGCACTCGCGGACGTCGACGCGGCAAACGAGTACCGCCTGGTGTACGCGCGGCCGAACCGCGGCGCGTCGATGGCCCAATTCCCCAGGGCGCGCAACTTCAGTCGACGCGAAGTGCAGCTGCGCGAGCGCTGGCTCTCGATCATGTGGCATCGCGCCAAGGTCCCGTTGCCCGCTGACTGGTTCAGCGGACCGGTCGACGTGTACCACTCGCCAGACTTCGTCCTGCCACCTCTGAGACGCGCTCGCGGCGTGATCACGGTGCACGACCTGGCGTTTCTGGTCCGGCCCGACTGCGCCGATGCGCGGCTGCGGGCGTACCTGGAAGAGGTGGTGCCGCGCTCGGTGCGCCGCGCAGACTTCATCATCGCCGACTCCGAAAACACGCGGAACGATCTGGTCGTGCTGCTCGGGGTGCCGTCTTCGTCGGTGGCCGTTGTGCCCGGCGGCGTCGAGGACCGCTTCTCACGCGTGACCGACGTCGATGCGCTGCGGCGCGTGCGCGAGCGAGTGGGCGTCGGCGACGCGCCGTTCGTTCTGGCTATCGGCGTCATCGAGCCGCGCAAAAACTTGAATCGGTTGATGGACGCGTTCGCCGTCCTCAAGCAGCGGCACAAAGCCCCAGAGGACTTGAAGCTCGTCCTCGCGGGTGGCAAAGGCTGGCTATTCGACGGCATCTACGAGCACCAGGCGGCTTCACCCGTGCGGCAGGACATCGTGATGCCGGGTTTTGTCCCGGACGATCTGCTGCCCGCGCTGTACTCGGCGGCCGAGGTGCTGGCGTTTCCGTCGCTGTACGAGGGATTTGGCTTGCCGCTTCTCGAGGCGATGGCGTGCGGCACGCCGGTGGTGGCATCGCGTGCGTCATGCCTGCCCGAAGTCGCCGAAGGGGCGGCCCTGCTGGTGGATCCCACCAGCGTGGAGGGGCTGGCGAGCTCGCTCGAACGCGTACTGACGGATGTCGCCTTGCGCAACGACCTGGTCGACAGGGGCCACCAGCGCGCGGCGGCCTACACATGGCGCAGGGCCGCGGAACAACTGCTCGACGTGTACCGTCGTGTCGGGGCAGCATAGAGCGCAAGAATGCGCATCGGCATCAACGCGCTCTTTCTCCAGAAGCCTGCTACGGGCATGGGCCAGCATTTGCTGCATCTGCTGGAAGGCCTGGACTCCCTGGACGAAAAGGACCAGCAGTACGTGTTGCTCGCGCCGCGCTTCCGCCGCGCGTACACGGTCCGCGCGCCGCAGCTGTCCGATCGCTTCCGGGAAGTCGAGGTGGTCAGCGCCCTGGCCAGGCTCGGCGAGAACGTCGAGCAGGTCTGGTGGGAGCAGGTCGGCATCGTTCGCGCCGGGACGCGCGAACACATCGACCTGCTGCACTGTCCGTACTGGACCAACCCACTCTGGTCCCCGTGGCCGACCATCGTCACGATCCACGACGTGATTCAGTTCGTGCTGCCCGAGTACGCCTGGCGCAAGATCAGTCGCGTCTACTTCAGCATTGTGTCGCGGAGCGCCAGGCGCGCCGACGCGATCATCAC
>JAFAPL010000901.1 GCA_019247135.1 Chloroflexota bacterium
GAACGTTTTACGATCAGGTGCACATGGGGGGTGGATACTGGTATTGGTCCGACGCCATCTACGATCTCGCCGACGCGCTCAGAGGGCGATATCAGGGCCGTACGGTCGAGTTGCTCGATTGGGGTTTTGAACAGCCCCTGACCCTTCTGGGCCGCGACCAGTTCCCGATCGAAGTGCCTTTCTGGATCATTTCTCAGCAGACGGTTCCAGATCAAGACATGATCGATTGGCTGAATTACCTGATTACCCGTCCGAACCACGTCTGGGTGATGCGCGCGGACGTCTTCGAATTCGACCAGGCCGTGCACGATCGGTTTCGGGCGGCTCTTCTGGCACATCCGGAGGTCGTCGTCCGCGAGGAGCGATTCTTTCAACGCGATGGCGAATATGCCTTCTCGGTGTTCGAAATCGACTCTGCGACCGCCACTCAGTAGGCTTGCATCGCCGCGGCCGGCGAATTGGAAGTCAGCACGTTGGCGTCAGCCCTGACCCGAGCTAACCTAGCCAGCATCCTGCGTACCAGAGGTGTCTTCATGGTCGACAGCGTCTACCGCGTTACTCAGGTCATCGGCACCAGCAGTGAGTCCTGGGCTGCCGCGGCCAAAAATGCCGTCGAAACAGCCGCCAAGACGATTCGCGACCTGCGTGTCGCCGAAGTGGACAGGCTCGATGTCACGATCGAAAACGGTCGGGTCAGCAGCTATCGTGCCCGGTTGAACATCTCGTTCAAATACGAGACGGGCGACTGAGCGCGCATCTGGGGAGCGGGCTGCGCTCGATCCGCGTCGGACTTTCCGTCAGGTTTAAATCCAGTGCAGCCCACCCCGGCCAGAACGCGTCGATGTAGACTGAGTGCCAAATATGCAGCAAGACTCCCGTGCGACCCTCGAGGTGCACTTCAAGCTGTTCGGGACCGACGGAGTCTCGCTTCAGTCGCAAGAATTATCGAAGGCGCTCCGGAAACGCGGCTGGCAGGTCCACCCGTGCGCCAGCGATGTTCCCGAGGGCGCGGACGGATTGCGGCTCCCGGAGCTTTCGTATCAATCGCAGGATGCAATCGCGCTCCGAGGGCGGCTTTTTCCGCGCGACTCCGCTACTGGCGCGCCGGATTCAGCGGAGGACCTGCTCGTCGAGATCGACAATCGTGCGAGAGCGATTCGCGCGCAGGTCGAAAAGTACATCGACGAGCATCGCATTCGGCTGCTGCACGTCCGCAACATCATGTCCCTCCCGTACAACCTGCCCGCAACCCAGGCGTTTTACCAACTCGTCACCGAACGTACTGACATCTATTTCGTCCTGCAGCACCACGACCTGTACTGGGAAGGGCCAAACGCGCGAACCTTTCAAAGTCCCTATCCGGAGATCACGGACCTGATCGCGCGTATTACCTGCCCCGAGCGGACCAACGTAGTCCATGTGCTGATCAATCCGATTGCCGCGGAGGCTCTGCGAACGCGGCGGGGGATCGAGGGGGTCGTGATTCCGGATGGCTTCGATTTTGACCGAGAGGTCACGCGGCTTGACGAGCAGGCCTTCAGAGCCAGGGTCGAGACCCTCACGGGTGATGAATCGACCATCGGTCGTGACGACCTGGTGGTTGCAATGCCCGCCCGCGTCGCTATCAACAAGGCCATCGAGCTTGCAATTCAGTTTGTCGCGGCTCTCGACAAGGAGCGTGTGGAGTTGTCGGACACGCCTCAAGGACTCGGAGCACGGCAACGCAAGCTGACCTCCACTGGCAAAATCGTGCTGTTGCTCCCGCAGGGCGAGGACCTGAACGAAAATCGCGCATATTTCGACAAACTCGTCGCCTACGCGGCAGAGCTCGGTATCACCCTGGCCTACGGCGGAAACGTGGTCGTGCCCGATCAGAAATACGAGCCAGGTGATCCGGACCACTTTCCTTTCTACAGTACCTATCAGACGTTCGATCTCGTTTGCTACCCGCCGGAGCATGAAGGCTTCGGGAATCAAGCCATCGAAACGGTGTGGGCCAGGGTGCCATTGGTGGTGCTGGAGTATCCAGTCTTCAAAGCATTCGTGCGCAACCACATTCCGCATTACATCTCGCTTGGCGACGTGGCCGGATTGCAGCGGTCAGACGCGCTCGGCGGACTGTACCAGCTCCCGGACGACGTCCTCCAACGCGCGGTGGGAAAGGCAATTGAATTATTGAAAGATCATGCAGCCGAAAGTGTCTGGGTCGCCGAAAATGCGACGTCATTGCGAGCTTTTTGTGGGATAGACACGGTCTGCCAGCAGTACATCCAGCTCTACGATCGCGGCCTCAACACGGTGGCATGATGAGGCAGTCGCACGGGGTGGGCGAATCACCGCTTTCGACTCCATCACGCCAGCTCGCCGATTTCGTCGCCAACTTCCGCTTCGAGGACCTGCCCGAGCACGCCCGCGAGCGCACCAGGGCTATCTTCCTGGACGCCATCGGCTGCGCGCTGGCCGGCCACGAGGGCGACGAGACCGGTCAGATCGAGCCAGTTGCCACAGCGCTCGGCGGGCCGGGGAACAGCACCGTGATCGGCGGCGCAAGTCTCTCACTCGTTGGCGCAACGCTGCTGAATGGCTACCTGATCACCGCGGTCACGGCGTGCGACGTGCACCGGGCGACCCTCTGCCACATCGCGCCCGAAGTGGTACCGCCCGCGCTTGCCATTGCGGAGCAGCGCGACCGATCGGGGCGTGACCTCCTGCGGGCACTGGCACTCGGCTTCGAGGTCACTACGCGCCTGGGCCTCGGCATGCACTACTCGGCATTCAGGGCTCGTGGCTGGCATTCGCCCGGTGTGATCGGCCCGTTCGGTGGCGCTGGTGCGCCGCCGCTGCGGTCATGCAGCTCGATGCCGAGCGACAGTTGCTGGCGTTCGGCCTGGCGGGCAGCCAATCCGCTGGCACGTTCGCGCCCTTCGGTGATTACGGCCGTGCTGGCGCTGGTCCAACGCCAGGACCTGCGACCAGAGCAGGTCGCCCGTGTCAAGGTCGGTCTCTCGGAAGCCGTCTACAAGATGCACGGCGAGATCGGCTGGGAGGGCAAGTTCCGCGCGCTGCTGTCCACTCGCTACGTCGTTGCCGTTGTGCTCGCCGACGGTCAATGCTGGCTGGACCAGTTCACGCCCGAACGGATCGCGGATCCCGCACTGGACGCCTTCGCGCGTGACCGGGTGATCGTCCAGGTGGATCCGGCGGTGAAGGGTACGGGCGCGGTCGTCGAAATCACTGACCGGGAAGGCTCCAACTACGTGGAGCGGCGCAGTGTGCCGCGCGGTGACAGTGCCGATCCGCTCAGTCGTGCCGAGGTGGAAGCAAAATTCCGGCTCGCCGCTCGCGGGCGCCTGACCGAAACAACGATAGACCAGGTGATCGACCGCACGATCCACCTCGAAGAGGTCGCGCGCGTGTCCGAGTTGACGCAACTACTGAGAGCGCCGACGGGTGTGCTCGTCTGAGACCCCTGTCGATTGAACCGCCGGCGTTGCTGCTGGTCAGGCCGTGCTCATCGCGGCGCTGAGGCAGGGCCGCACAGAGACTGTGCGATCGCCTCAGGGTTGCCAGTGTTGGTTCCCTCTGGGGAGAACACCAGGTCGCCGGTGAGGGGACAACCGCGGAACGCGAACTCATCAGTGGCTATGTTCTGGCGAATCACGGTCGATTCAGGCGCCGGCGCCGCTGAGGCCGCGCTTGCGCCGGATGCAAAGAACGGCGAGCCGATGCCGGCCACGAGGGTGATGGCCAACAACAGCAGCCCTGCGATCAACACGCCCAGGCTGCCAGGCGGCAGGCCGGCTCGTCGCATAGACCAGCGGCTTCTGCCTCGAATGGTGCGGACCGGCTTCGATTGGGGCGCAATGGTAAGCGTCATCTCTGTTCTCCTGATCGGCCAGGGGCGACCGCTGTGCAACGCGCTCAGGCGGCGCGGACTGTCTCGATGAGCCGCTCGGCCGACACTGCGCGGCGCGGCACGAACATCGTTCCTTGTTCCTCGGTCGGATCGACGAGGATTGCGCGTACCAGTGCGCGGTACGCGCCGTTCATCGCGGACGGGCCGTTCACACGCGCCTGACGGCGCGCAACCAGCCCTGCAATCATGTCGTTCACAACATCGTCTCGGTTCAACATCGGTCAACTCCAGGGGCCGCGCGAGTGGTACGGCAAGTCTCGACGGAACGGGCACGCTCCACCACTTACAGAACTGCTCGACTTGCACTCGTTTCCCGCGTCTTTACGACGCGAACTCGAGTAGCCCCGGATCAGTCGGCGATTCGCAACTGGTCGGCTTCGGCGAGCGCCGCCGTAATCGCCTCGTTCAGCAACAGTCGGCTACCAGCGGCCGACGCTGCGTTGAACGGCTCCTCACCCAGGGCGTCGCGGACCGCCGCCCGAGTCTGCTCGTAGGCTGCGCGCGCGGCCGGCCGCACAGGCGCGCCGATCGCTTCGCGCACTGCCGAGGCCGCTCCGAGCAGAGTCGCGGCCGACTCTGCCCGCCCCTGGGCACTCAGCACAGTCGCCAGCCCCTCCATGCAACGCGCCATGCCGATCGTAGGGCCCCCACCACCCAGGCCCATACTCGTTCGCAAGCCCTGCGCGTAAAGACCGGCCGCAGCCGCCCACTCGCCACGGGCACGCGCGACGTGGCCCAGGCCGGCCAGTGCCGCCTCAGCCCATAGCGCGTCGCCCTGCTGTTGCGTTCCCGCGAGCCCCGCGCGCAGCAGGGTGGTCGCCCGCTCGAAATCGCCTTTCTGTCGGGCCACGTCACCCAGTGTCGTCTGGGCGATGGCGATGGTCCGTGCCTCTCCGAGGGCCTGCGCGCCCGCCAGGGCGGCCTCGGTCCACGCCTCGGCCTGTGCAGTGTCGCCCTGCTCCGCGGCCGTGAATCCCAGGTTGTGTTGTGCAATCACGATGCGCCTCTGATCGCCTAGCGCGCGGGCAGCATCCAGCGACGCCTCGAAGCGTTCGCGTGCCCGAGCATAGTCGCCCGTGCCGAACGCGAGGGCGCCGGCGGCGTTGAGGGCCTTGGCCCGCGCTATGGGCAGCCTGCCAGTTTCGACCTGCGGAGACGTGAGCGCGAGAAGTTCGTCCAGCCAGCGCCGTCCCTCACGCAGGTGGCCGCGCATCCACCAGAAGAGCCAGATGGCACCCGCCAGACGCAGTCCCTGCTCGAGGTGGCACGTGTCCCGCGCCCAGAGCAGCACGGCGCGCACATTGTCATGGTCGCGGTCCAGTCGGGCGAGCCAGTGCGCCTGTTCCGGGCCAGCCAACCGCGGTTCCGCGGTCTCAGCCAGCCGTACGTAATAGTCGGCGTACCGCTCGTGGACGGAGGACTCCTCGCCACTGAGGGTCAGCGCCTCCACTCCATACTCGCGGATCGTCTCCAGCATGTCGAAGCGAGGCTCGTCCAATCCCTGGCCGCGACGCACGAGACTCTTTTCCACGAGCGAAGCGAGGCCGTCGAGAACGAACTCCGGCGACACACCATCACCGGCCGCGACAGACTCGGCTGCATCCAGTGACCAGCCGCCGGCGAAGACAGCCAGTCTCCGGAACAGGTGTTGTTCGGCGGGCTCGAGCAGGTCATAGCTCCAGGCGAGCGTCGCCCGAAGCGTGCGCTGGCGATCGGGCGCGTCCGCGGCGCCCGCGACCAGCAGTGGCAGCCGGTGTGTCAGTCGACTCAGCAATGCCGTAGGTGGCAGCACACCGACGCGAGCCGCCGCCAGCTCCAGGGCCAGTGGCAGTCCGTCGAGCTGGCGGCAGATCGCCGCCACGACCTGGACATTGTCTTCGTCGATGTTGAACGGAGCGACGGCGCTCGCGCGGGCCGCGAACAGGCGCACCGCTGCCGCGTGGGCGAGCTCCGATGCTGGCACGTCAGTGCGCGTCGGTGGGGTCGCGAGCGGCTGAAGCACATAGCGTCGCTCCACGCGCAGTCGCAACGGCGTGCGGCTGGTCGCGAGAAACACCACATGCGGGCACGCCTCGATCAGGTCGGCGACCAGTGGGGCAGCGTCTGGAAGGTGCTCGCAGTTGTCGAGCACGATCAACAGCTGCCGCGTACGCAGCTCGTTCCGCAGTAGCTCACGGGCACTCAGGCTGCCACTCGTCTGAAGGCCGAGCGCCTCGACCATGCGCACGGGAACCAGGCGCCAGTCTCGAAGTGGCGACAGGTCGACGAAGTCAGCCCCGTCCGCGTAGCGGCTTGCCAGTGTCGCGGCCACACTCAGGGCCAGGTGCGTCTTGCCAACCCCACCTGGGCCGATGAGGGTGAGCAACCGCGCGGTCGATCGAGCCGGGTCGAGGAGTTCCTGGACAGCTGCGATGTCGTCCTCGCGTCCGATCAGCTGCGTGACTGGCACGGCCAGCCTCGCGCGAGCAGCTTGGGGTGGGGGTTCCGGCGGAGCGGGCGCCGGCGACGTGCTGACCAGGTCCATGAGCGCGGCGCGCTCGTCCGGGCCGAGCCCGAGCGCGGTTGCCAGGGCGGCTGCTGTGTGTGCGTAGGGCCGGCGGCGTAAGCCCTGCTCGAGCGCCGCTACAGTCGGAACACTGACGCCTGCTCGCTCGGCTAGCAGTTCCTGCGTGAGCCCGTAGCGCAGCCGTAGCCGACGCAGCTCCGTTCCGAAGGATGCTTGCTCGATGTGGCGGGCGACAACCTGCCGATGCGTCTCGCGGACACCCGGCGGGCTGTCGTGCGCCCCGGGCGAAGACGCACGCACGACACACGCCAGTGTATTCGGGCTGCGTCTACCTGCATCGAAGGCCGCA
>JAFAPL010000921.1 GCA_019247135.1 Chloroflexota bacterium
GCCCGCGCGACATCGGTCGAAGAAGCCGCCGCGGCAGACATCGTGGCGCTCTGTACGACCGCGGTGGAGCCAGTGCTCCGGGCCAGAGATGTGCAGCCAGGGGCGCACGTGAACGCCGTCGGCGCATTCACGCCGACGACGCGTGAGATGCCGTCCGACTTGATCGCGCGCGCCAGCGTGTACGTGGACACACGGGCGGGCGCGCTTTCAGAAGCGGGCGACCTGCTTCTTCCAGTCCAGGAGGGTGTCTTTGAGCTCGATAAGATCGTTGGCGAGGTCGGCGAGCTTCTGGATGGCAGGGTGTCGTCACGCACGGACGAGCAGCAGGTCACGATGTACAAGTCGGTCGGTGCCGCGTTTCTAGATGCGGCGACGGCTCATCTGGCGTACGCGGCAGCGACGCATCAACGTGTCGGCACTGTTTACAAATTCGATGCTGAGTAGCCGCGGGGACCGCACACCTCGCGTGCTATAGTCCGCCGGGATTGGAGAAGACGTCCAAGCTTTTGCGTGAGGTTGCGCCGCCGGCCGATGAGGCCGCCGAAGCGCTGAGTCTCGCGCGCCGCATCGTCGACGTGGCCTCGGACAAACAAGCCACCGACATCGTCCTGCTGGACATTCGGGGCGTCTCGCTGATCGCCGACTACTTCGTGATTTGCACCGCGGGCAGTGAGCGGCAGACCACGGCGATCCTGCGCGACCTGAGCGAAAAGCTGGTCGACGAGTATCCCGGTCGGAAGCCTTTACACACCGAGGGCGCGGCCGATTCGGGGTGGGTGTTGCTGGACTACGGCGACGTGATCGTGCACGTGTTCTCAGCAGCGCAACGCGCGTTTTATAACCTGGAGCAGTTGTGGGCGGCAGCGACTCCGATAGTGCGACTGCAGTAAGCCGACCGACTCTGTTTGGTGCCGGCGTTTCGCTCGGCATGCTCGCGGGCATTCTGATCGGGTCATTGGTGACGCTTTGGCTCGGCCAAGCCGTGGCGGATGCTGCGCATCGCATGCTCGATCGGCTCTCTGGACGTCGCGAACGCGTCAACTTTGAGCTTTTGTTGCAATAGCGAAATACGCAAGATGCGCGCGGGAGGCTAATCTTGTGTCGGAGGATTGGCTACGAGTTCTGGAGGTCACAGCGTGTATTTGATCCCGCGCACCTTCTTGGCAGCCGTCATCCTCGTGATGAGCAGTGGGTCGGTTGTCCTGGCCGACCCGGCGGATCAGGCTGCGACCGCCGTACCGACGGGTGCGACTGCCGTACCCACACCAGCCTGCGTAATCCCCCCGTCGGGGATCATCATCAACGTGTCGAATCCGAACCCCGGCGCGTCTCTGAGTCCTGGAAGTAGCGTCATAATCACGGGAACCGCCTACGACCAGGCGTCGACCTCGGGGTCAGGCATCAGCTCGGTGACGGCATATCTCGGCAGTCGAGACGCGGGCGGCATCTTCCTTGGTAATGCCACCCTCGGTCAGTCCAGCGGTGGCAGCGGACCAGCCGCAAACGCAGGGTTTACGTTGCGTTCGTCGACGTTGCCACCTGGCAGCGGCGCCCGCAGCATCTTCGTCTACGCGCAGTCATCGATCAGCGGCAACACGGCATCTACCGAGGTACCGCTGTACCTGGGCCCGGCGCCGACGGCCGTCAAGGGCGTGGTCCCGACAGCTGTGCTGCCACCGCCGCCAGCGTGCACACCCACGCCGACACCGGCTCCAACGAATACGCCCACCCCGGTGCCCCCGACGCCTGCCCCGGCTGTAGCGACCTCGGCCCCGACCGCCCCGCTCGCCCCGGCGACGCTCGCGCCGACCGTGCTGCCGACCTTGGCCCCGCTGGCGACGACCGCTCCGGCCGAAGCGCCAGCCGCGGGCGCGCCAGCAGCGGCGACGCCGGCCTCGGCGGTCGCGCCGGCAGCCGCGACTACCGCTCCGCGCGGCGGTGGCATTCCGGCTGAGCTCGGGCTGCCATTGCTCGCCGTTGGCGCTCTCGTCTTCGGAGGTGGCTACGCGCTGCGGCGCCGGAAAATGTGAGGCGCACTGAGCTGAGGATTCGGCGCCCGCGGCCGAGCGAGATGCTCATGGCCGCGGGCGGATTGGCCATCCTCATCGGCGGGGTCGTCAGCATCCAGGCCTGGTACGCGGGCCGGCAGTGGCGCGCTTCGCCCGAAGCCGCGCAGGCGCAGCGCAACGTCGAGGCACCGACTCCGATCTGGATCACGCCGGCGCCTCGGTCTACGCGGGCGCCGGCCGCTATGAGCACCACGGTCCCGACCGCGACCAGCGCCCGAGCGGCGGGCGTTACAGCCACCCAGCCGGCGACCGAGCAACCGCTTGCACCACCTGCAGCACCCGGCGCAACGGATACCGCGGAGGCCGAATTGCCGGCGCAGGCGCCGCAACCGACCGTTCCGCCTCCGGCGACGCCCACGCCTGTTCCGCCGACGCCCACGTTGGGGCCATCGGAGCTACGGCTTGCTTCGGCAACGTTCCAGTTCGATGATCCGCCCCAGCCCGGAGCACGTGCCCGTCTCGACTTCGCCGTGCACAACCCGACCGACCAGGATGGCGGGCCAGTCACGCTTTTGCTGCCGCAGGACTGGCTCAAGGGTTACCAGGTCGACGACACAGATCCGGCGACGACCACCTCGCCGTCGACTGCCGACAACACGCGCCGTCTGACGTTTGACGGGCCCGCGGCTGGTGGCGACGTCGATATCGAGGTCCGCCTCGAGACCACGGAGGAAGTCATCGACGCACCCGCGATGCGCGTCGTCGACAGGCTAGGCCGCGAGATCGGCCGCGCTCAGCCGAGCACTGAAGCGCCGCCGGCCCAGCCCGGCCCCGTCTACAGCATCGACATCCCCCGATTGAACCTGAAGACGGGCGTCGTGCAGGTCGAGTGGGAGCCGCCGCTCTTTGTCGTAGGCCAGCTGCGCAACAGTGCGCACGTCACCCAGGGCAACAGCGTCCTGGTCGGTCACGTTCGCGGGGCGCCTGGTTACAACGTGTTTGACCACCTCGACCAGCTGCAGGTGGGGGATGACGTGATCGCGAGCTCGCGCGGCGAGACCTACAACTTCGTCGTTAGCTCGACGCAGGTGTTGCCGGAAGGGGATATGTCGCCGACGGACGCGACTGATACACCCCGTCTGACGCTGATGACCTGTGCTGGCACTTGGAACCCGATAGCCCAGGACTACTCCGATCGCCTTTGGGTGGTCGCGGAGCCACCGGGCATTGTGACGCGTGCAGCCCGAACGCCGACGCCCGCGGCGATGTCGCGGTTTGCCCAGGTGTCACCGGCCGGTGGCCTCGGCAACACGGATCTGGACCTCGAGGAAACGTTCGGACCTCCGACGGGCGAGTCGTCTGAGCACCTTGCGGTCTACAAGAACGGCCGCCGCGCCGACCTGGCGATCACGGATAGCGCGCAAACGCGCGCGCTGCTGGTGGGCGCGGTGCAGCCGAAGGGCTCGCCGCTCGGCTTCGACGCAGCCGTGAAGCTCACGCGGCAGTGGTTGCCCAGGGACGCCACGCCGCGGGGCGACAAACCGGAAGGCAACCAGACCTTCGTGGTCGAGCGCTTTTCGTCCGCGCTGCTGGCGCAGGGGTTGCCGGCGAAGTGGTTCACGGACCGCAATGGGCAGCCTGGGGACTTCGTGATCGTCTACGCGCGTCAGTCGGATGGACGCATTACTGCCGAAGCCCTCGGCATTGGCGACGACGCTCAGCCGGTGCTGGACCAGCTTCTCGACAAGCCGGCTTCGTAGAACGTGAGCGCACAGAACTCGCGCTGACGGTTCCGACACTCCGCGGGCTGGCGCTGCGACGCGCCGGAGTAAGCAACTTGGTAGTTGAACAATCGGCACGCGGCAGCGGCAGCTCGGGTCGCAGAGAAATCAACTTGGTCGTTGAAGAATCGGCACGCGGCAGCGGCAGCTCGGGTCCCAGAGAAATCAACTTGGTCGTTGAACAATCGGCACGCGGCAGCGGCAGCCCCGTCGCACCGGCGGAGCAAACTAGGCCTCGAAGATCCAGCGATCGACGTCTCGGCCGAAGGTGACCAGCTCGTCGGGCTCGAACCACAGCGCCAGCTCACGTTCGGCGGTCGCCGGGGCGTCGGAGGCATGAATCAGGTTGCGCCCGATATCCAGCGCCCAGTCGGCGCGGATCGTCCCTGGCGCGGCATTCAACGGGTTCGTGGCCCCGACGGTATTGCGCACCATCTGCACCGCGCTGGTGCCCTCGACGGCGAGCACCACAACTGGCCCGCCAGTGATGTACCGCAACAGGCCCTCATAGAACGGTTTGCCCAGGTGCTCCGCGTAATGGTCTCCAGCTAGCTGGTCGGAGACCTGCATCAGCTTGAGACCGACGATTTTCAACCCGCGCGCCTCGAGTCGACCGAGGATCGGCCCGATCAGCCCGCGCTGGACCCCGTCGGGCTTGATGATCACGAGTGTCCGTTCTTCTTGTGCTTTTGGAGCCATTCTCGACCAATTTAGCCGAATTGGCTTTTTCGAAGTTGCAGGTGCGAGATTGAGCGCCTATTCTCTCTCGA
This sequence comes from Chloroflexota bacterium, assembly GCA_019247135.1. The sequence continues at coordinate 4,561 of JAFAPL010000921.1, forward strand.
AGCGGCCCATCTCGCGACGGTGCGCTTTCACCAAGCGGGCCGACTATCTTCGACAAAATCGGAGTTTATTGTGGCTACTGGCTACTGCATGAAGTGCAAGGCCCAGCGTGAGATCAAAGGCGCCAAGCAAATTACGATGAAGAACGGACGTCCAGCGACCGAGGGCGCGTGCCCAGTCTGTGGGACAAAGATCTTCAAGATCGGCGCCGGCAAGTAGTTCCCTGAACGCGCCCGTTCGTCCTCACATCGAGGGGGCGAACGGACGGACTTACGACGCCCCGTCCAGTGGCAACGAGGGTTGTTGCGCACCGCGAGCCGGCCGGCGCACACCCAGATGCCCATACGCTTTGGGGGTTGCGCGCCGCCCGGCGGGGGTCCGCTGAATGAAGCCCTCGTGCAACAGATAGGGCTCGACGACTTCTTCGAGTGTGTCGACTTCCTGCTGCATATTCGCCGCAAGTGCACTCACACCCGCTGGTCCGCCTTCGTAGTGTGAGATGAGCGTGGTCAGGTAGCGCCGGTCGAGATCGTCCAGGCCTACCGCGTCCACCCCCTCGAGGGTGAGCGCGTCGTTCACCAGACCCACTTCGATCAGCTCCGCGTGGTGTACCTGGGCGTAGTCGCGCACACGACGCAGCAAGCGATTGGCGATGCGCGGCGTTCCGCGCGAGCGTCGAGCGATCTCTTGCGCCGCATCCGCGTCCATCCGGACGTTGAGCAGTCCGGCTGAACGGCGAACGATCTGCGTCAGGTCGGCCACCGTATAGAAGTCAAGCTCGAAGTTGAGTCCGAAGCGCTCGCGGAGCGGAGAGGACAGGAGTCCCTTGCGCGTCGTCGCCCCAACCAGGGTGAAGGGCTGCACCGCGAGGGGGTAAGCGCGCGCGTACGGGCCTTTGTCGAGCACGAAGTCGACTTTGAAGTCCTCCATGGCCGGGTAGAGGTATTCCTCGATCACACGCGGCAGTCGATGGATCTCGTCGATGAAAAAGACGTCGTCGGCTTCGAGGCCCGTCAGCATGCCCATGAGGTCCAGCGATTTCTCGATCGCTGGGCCTGAGGTGGTGACCAGGCTGCCGCCCATCTCGAACGCGACGATGTGGGCGAGGGTCGTCTTACCCAGACCAGGGGGGCCGCTCAGGAGCAGGTGGTCCAGTGGCTCGCGGCGTTGACGGGCGGCCTCGAGGGCGATGGCGAGGCGCTTGCGCTGAAGGTCCTGGCCGATGAACTCGTCGAGGCTGCGTGGGCGGAGCGTCGTGAGCAGGCGTTCCTCTTCGGAACTGGCTGGTGTGGGCGCTACGACTCGGTCCATCGTCGGTCCCAGATCTTAAACGGCTGCCTCACCCGTCAAGCTGCCCAGAAGCGCCACAATGTGATCTCTCAAGGGGCAGAGCCCGCTGGACCGCCGCGGAGCGCAAGTGCGGGGCGCGGCCATGGGCGACAAGGTGCGGGGACTTTCAAGGGGCGGAGCCCCTTGAACCCAGCGAAGCGTCACGAAGTTGCGGCGCGCTGGCGGGCGCGCAGATATTCGGTCACGATGTCCTGGACGCTCGAAATGTCCTCGCGACTCGCAAGCAGCTGATCGACGGCCCGCTGTGCATCAGGTCGTTTCAGCCCCATCTGCACCAGCAGCAGAATTGCATCGCCGCGGACGTCATCTTCGGCCCCGCGCCGACGCGTCGCCGGCCGCGGCGCAGCCTGCACGAACGGGCCAACCTTCTTGCGCAGACTGGCGATCATCTTTTCAGCTCCGTCGAGCGTGATGCCAGGGAGTCCATCGAGAAAGGCGCGGTTGCCGTCCTGAATGGCCGATGCAATCTGATCGATCGGCACGGCCATCGCTCTTGCGGCGCCACGCCCACCGATACGCGGCACGCTCTTCAGAAGCTCCCAGAAGGCTTTCTCTTCTGGCCTGAGAAAGCCGAACAACACTGGCCAGGGCTGGTCACGCCCGGCTTGCGCGCTGACGTACAGCAGCAGCTCGGAGTCCGGCCGTACGCTCGCGGTGAGCTCGCCGTCGACGATCGGCGGCAAAAACACCTCATAGCCAACGCCTCCGACTTCGACGATGATGCCTTCGTCGCCTGCACGGCCTTTGTAGCTGCCGCGGAGGGAGCTATACACGTGGACTCCAGGCGCGCGCCAGCAGATGCTCGGGCAAGCCGCGCGCGCGTCTGACCGACGCTGCAGGCCGGCCGGTGACGTTCAGAGCCGCCAGTGCGAGCGCGATCGCATCGCTCTCGTCAAGCCGCATTGCTGCATCGACGCGTGAGCCAGTCACGTGCTCGACCATGCTCTGCACCTGCTTCTTCGACGCGTGTCCATTGCCGGTGAGGCGTTGCTTCACGGTCGTCGCTGTCAGCGAGACGACCGGCAGCCCGGCTTCCTGCAGCACCAGGCAGATGACGCCGCGCATATGCGCCATGAGCAGCGCGCTGCGCGGATGCCGCGGAGCAGTGAACACCTCCTCGAGCGCGACCACCCGCGGGTCGTGCTCGCGCAAGACACGCCGCAGCTCTGAGGCGCCCGCCGCCAGTCGCGCAGGCAGCTCGGCACTCGATGGCGGTGCAATCACACCGTGGCTGACGACCGTTGCCTGGCGCCCGTTGCTGTCCACGATGGCCCAACCCGTTCGGACCAATCCAGGGTCGACCCCCAGTGCGCGCGTGGCAGCGAACATACGTGCTACGTGCGATTATAGGCGCCGCACGACCCTGTAACTCCCGTCATCAGCCACGGTGACGAAGTTTGCGGCGAGCCACTGATCGAGTGCGGCGTTTGGCCCTGGTGGGCCCCAGGCCGACCGCCAGTAGTCCGAGACGACCACGACACTCACGTCTGTTCGTTGGAGATCGCCGATCAGCGTCTCGATCTGCACCGGAGATGCAGCTCCGGGATTCAGGTGATCGAAGCGTGTCGGATTGGGTCGATCCGCGAGCACGTACACGAGCGGCGCCGTCGGATAGACGAAGATCGGCTCATTTGAGACGGATTCGTCCTGCACATGCTTCACTGCGTGCCCCAGATCGCTGGCCGTAGCTTGCGGCAGTTCGAGTCCGTACAGATCCGTACGTGCTGTGCGTACAAGATCTACGCGCTGAGTCATCGTGGGCCACGCGAGCAGGACGACGCAGGCGAGAGCAAGCGCACTCCAGATTCGCGGCAGTCGCTCCATCGCTGCCGCGCCGACAACCAGGAGCAGCGGCGCTGACCACTGCAGGTGCAACGTGTCCATGCGCGGAAACTGCGTCAGGTACAGGCACATGCCTGCGAGCAGCAGCCATGTCGCTCGTCTTCGGAGGACGACCGTCCCGGCGATGAGGCAGGCCAGGGGCACGAGCATCGTCGGCTCAGGCGGCGCGAACAGGTCCGCTACGTTGGCTGCGCCAACGAAACCAGCCAGCAACTTCACGTCTCCGACACCGATGGCCAGCGGTACCAGCCAGAGCGCGGTGGCTGTGCCGAACGCGGCCACGGGTAGCAGCGCGCGTCGGTTCAAGCCGCAGCGCAGCAGCAGGGCGCCGAGGATGAACACGCCAGTATTCTGCTTGAAGGCGTAGGATCCGGCGGCCGCGAGGCCAGCGGCAACGAGCCAGCGTGCCGAGATGCCGCGCGTCAGGCACCACACTGCGACGAGCGCGAAGGCAGTGCTGAGCCACCCGGGATGGGGCTCCCACCGAACCGGTGCGTCGTCGAACGCAAGCAGCAAGACGACACCAGGTAGCGCGGCCCAGAGCGGGTTTTTCACCAGCGGGCGAGCCAGCACGTACATCATCCCCACTAGCGCGGCGCGTCCGCCGAGCGCGAGCAGTCGTGCCCCGAGCAGCCACACTCCACCGTGCAGCCAGAACAGCAGCACGTGCAGGTAGGTCAGGCCGGGCGTGTAGAGCGACTCGAAGTCGCGGTACGGCAACTGGTCGTATCTATAGATGCGGGTCGCCTGCTGGAGAAAGTAGCCCTCGTCGAGATCGTCGATACCGACCTGTAACACGGCTGCCTCGGCTGTGATGCACGCCAGCAGCACACCCAGCGCGATCGCCTCCAGGGAAAAAGATGCCGCGGATCGTTGCCGTCCCGCCCCGCGGAGTCGCAGACGGAGCGCGGGGGTCGTCGGTGAATCGACCCGCTCGATGCGTGGGCGCTGGGCGACCGCCTGCACACTTAGATGTACCGCTGGCGCGCTCCAGCCGGCGAGGAATGCGCCATAATGTCGCGATTGCTGGAGGGCATCCACGATGCGGCGGGTGAATATCCAGGCAGCGTTCCTGGGTGAAGGCGGGGACTCGGACGACGGTGACGAGGAAGGGCTCGGTCTGGCGGTTCGGGGTGGCGAGGTAGTCCTCGTCGTGCCGGCCGGCACCACCGAAGGGCGGGCGGTCGAGCGAGCCTCTATGTTGCGCGGTTCACTGCGCCTGGAGACCGGCCGTGTGCTGACCTTCGAAATCCACGATGGCGCGGTCGGTGCGTTCTTCGAGGACGAGCCAGTCGAGCTGTTCGATCGGCGCGAGGAGTCGCCCGGTGACGGCCTTTCCAGCGTGAGCGCGAAATCTGTTCATCGCGATACGTTCGGCGGCGCCGAAGCTCTGCAAGGAACGGCAGCGACGGCTCGCGATGTGATGGTTGCGAATGTGATCAGCGTGGGGCCTCAGGATAGCGTCGACGAGGCGGCGCGACTGCTCACGTTCCATGACGTCAGTGGGCTGCCCGTGTGCAAGGACGGCCGTGTCATGGGTGTCGTGAGCGAGGCGGACCTGATCGGCAAGACTGGCACGACCGTGGGCGAGGTCATGACTGCGCCAGCCGTGACGGTGAGCGAGACGACCGGCCTCGAAAAAGTCGCTCATCTGTTAACAGACCAGCGCATCCGCCGCGTACCCGTGGTCGACTCAGACGGCCGGCTGGTCGGAATCGTGAGCCGCCGCGACGTGCTGCACTGGGCCGCTAGCCGCGTCAGCGCGCCCGCCCAGCGCTAGTCGTCCCTGCGCACGGATTCGGCCGATACCCCGTTCGCATCTGCGCCGCGGATGATCTCCACCAGGTGGGACCCAAAGTAGTCCCAGCGGAACAGAGCTCCACACACGCCACAGCGCAAATCCAGCAGGCGTCCACGCAAGTCGGGCCGCCATGGCGACGGCGTGCCGCCATCCATCGCGGCGCGAGTGCTGTAGAGCTGTTCCGGCGACGGCTCGTTCACGCCGCAACTTGGGCAGGCGCGGGGATACACCATGCGCCGCGCAGGGTAGCCGGCTGGCCGACGTGTTTCAATCTGCCTGCTTGTCAGGCCAACGGTCCCGCTTCGAGCGCCGCAAACCTGAAAACCCGGTAACTCGTCGCGACGAGGCGCTCGCCTTCGTCGCAGACGAGACCACCTGGCGGCCACCCGACTGGTTCTCCAATGTTTCCGTCGTGCTGGTCGAGACAACGGACCCGGTCAATGTCGGTGGGGTCGTTCGCGCGATGGCCAACACAGGCTTCGTGAATCTGCGCCTGGTGAACCCCGTCGACTTCGATCCGTGGCACGTCGTCGGAGTTGCGCATTACACGCAGCACATCATCGACGCGACGCAGGTGTTCTCGTCCTTACCGAACGCTGTAGCGGACGCCTCGTTCGTGCTTGGCCTGACCGGCAAGCACCAGCGTGTCGAACGCAACGCACTGCCTTTGCACCAGGCGGTCGAGCGCCTTGCGGCCGCGGCCCAGGCGGGGGATCGTGTGGCCGTGGTTCTCGGCCGCGAGGATCACGGGCTGACCAACACCATGCTGGACGCCTGTCACTTCGTAACGACGATCCCGACCAACCCCGCGTACCCGTCGCTCAACCTGGCTCAGGCCACGCTGTTGACGCTCTACCAGGTGTTTACGCTTGCCGAGGGGCAGGATCAGCCGTTCCGTCCACCACGCCGCGCAGCGCCGCCCGCGACCTCTGCTTTGCTGGAAGACCTGCTTGCTGACCTGGAGCGCACACTGGAAGCGATCGAGTTTCTCGTGCATCGTCCCCGCGCATCGACGCTGCGATCCTTGCGCGTGGTCTTCTATCGGGCACGCCTCGACCAGCGCGAAGCTTCTCTGCTGCGCGCCATCGCCATCGAAGTCCGAAAGTTTCTGAAGCACCACGGGGCCATCAGCCAGGTCGGCCAGATTGGGAATACACCTGACCACGAGCACTGAGCCGCTACGCTGAGCGCACGCCAGGACGTGCGGATGGATCTGCTCCAGCCGACGAACACGCAGACGCAGTGCCCGTACAAAGGTCGGGCGGTGTACTGGTCGATTCGCGCGGGTGGTGAGGTCCGCAAGGACCTTGTCTGGAGCTATCCGTTCCCGATTCCGGAATGTCCCAAGATCGAAAACCTGATGGCGTTCTACAACGAAAAGGTCGACATCATCGTCGACGGGGAATTGCAGGAGCGACCCAGAACCCGGTGGTCCTGAGGGCGCTGTTCGCGCCTCAAAACACAACCACCTCTGGGGCCAAAAACGGGCTCGCCGCGAGCTTCCTTGGGTTACGCTGCTGGTAGAGCCCTTCAATGCAGAGCCGGCTCTACCAGGGAGTCAGCGTTTGACCCATAGCTCCGTCCTTCGTGCCGCTCCGGCACTGCCCGAACGAGCCGAGCTCCTGCCGGGCATCTGGCGGCTTCCCCTGCCGCTCCGCGATAGCCCCCTCGGTCACGTGAATACGTACCTGGTGCGCTCGGACGAGGGATACCTGCTCGTCGATTGCGGCTGGGACACTGCCGACACTCTCCATGCACTCGAGGGCCATCTGCGCGTCCTGGACGTCAAGTTTTCAGACGTGCGCCACCTGGTGGTGACGCATATTCATCCTGACCATTACGGCCTTGCGGGACGGCTGCGCGAGATCACGAACGCCGACCTCAGCTTTCACCGCCTCGAGCGCCTGTACATCGAGTCGCGCTACGCCGACGCCGACGAGCTCCTCGCCGAGATGCGCGAATGGCTCCGCTTGAACGGCACGCCGCAGGAGGAGCTGGACCGGCTGAACCGCGGCAGCACGAGCATGATGGAGCGCGTGCAGATAGCGTTTCCCGACCGCGTGCTGGATGGCGGCGAAGAAATCACGTGTGGACGCTTCTCATTCAAAGTGATCTGGACGCCGGGCCACTCCGCCGGCCACATCTGCCTGTTCGACAGCTCCAGAAAGGTCCTGCTTTCGGGTGACCACGTGCTGCCGCACATCACGCCATCGGTCGGCCTGCACGTGCGCGCGGCGAGCAATCCGCTGGCGGATTACATTGACTCGCTTCACCTGATCGGTCGACTCGAAGCCGAACTGGTGCTTCCTGGCCACGGCGACCCGTTCCAGGGGTTGCCGGAGCGAACCGCGAGGTTGCTGGAGCATCATCAGCGCCGCCTGGACGAGATTCTCCAGTTGCTCGCAGCTGAGCCCGTGAGCCACTCGGCATACGAAGTGGCTACTCGAATGCACTGGGGCCGTCGCCGGACCTGGGACGATCTGAGCGGATTCGAGCGTCGACTCGCCGTCACCGAGGCGCTGGCGCACGTCGAGCTACTGCACGCTCGCGGCCAGGTACACAAGGTGTGTACTGACGGAAGCATTCGGTACACATTGCCCGAGGATCAGACTTCGCAATGACGGTCACGCTCGAGTCCCCGACATCGGTCCACGCCGGCGAGCTCGAGTCCATGCTGCGACGGCATGCCGCCGACGTCCGATTCGACACGGGTAATCGCGCCCTGTACGCGACCGACGCCTCGAATTATCGCCAGGTGCCGATTGGCGTGGTGCTGCCGCGGACGACCGACGAAGTCATCGCGACCATGCAGACGTGCCGTGACTTCGACGCCGCCGTTCTGTCGCGCGGGGGCGGCACCAGTCTGGCCGGCCAATGCTGCAACAACGCGGTCGTCATCGACTTCTCGCGCTACATGAACCGGGTGCTCGAGGTCGACGCCCAGCGAGGCATCGCGCGCGTTCAGCCGGGCGTGGTGCTGGACGACCTGCGTGCTCAGGCCGAACAGTATCACCTGACGTATGGACCGGATCCGGCGACGCACAACCGCTGCACCCTCGGCGGCATGATCGCCAACAACTCGTGCGGGGTGCACTCCGTAATGGCCGGGATGACCGACGAGAACATCGAATCCCTCGACGTTCTGACATACGACGGCGTACGCATGTGCGTTGGCCGAACGCCGGATCTCAGTTCGATTGTCGCGAGCGGTGGCCGACGCGCCGAGATCTACCGCTCCTTAGACCAGTTACTGAGAAAACACGAGGAAGCAATCCGTGGCGGATTTCCGAATATCCGCCGCCGCGTCTCGGGCTACAACCTGCTCGGGCTGCTGCCGGAGAACGGTTTCGACGTTGGCCGCGCGCTGGTCGGTTCGGAGGGCACGTGCGTCAGCGTGCTCGAGGCGACCGTGAAGCTCGTGCACAGTCCGCCGGCGCGCTCGTTGGTCATGCTCGGTTTTCCTGATATCTACACGGCGTGCGACGTCGTTCCGCGGATCCTGGAGACCGGCCCGGTTGGGCTCGAGGGCTTCGACGGTCGACTGATCCGCTCCTATCGCCGCAAGAACCTGCTGACTGAAGATGTGAAGAAACTCCCGCCTGGCGAAGGCTGGCTGCTGGTCGAGTTCGGTGGCGAGACCCGCGAAGAGGCCGACGGCGCCGCTGAAAGCCTGGCCGCCGCGCTCCGCGACGGTCGCACTGCGCCGTCCATCGCGGTTGTAACTGACCACCATCAGCAGGAACGCATGTGGGCTGTCCGCGAGTCAGCCCTGGGCGGCACGGCCGCCGGCGTGCCGGGCCAGCCCGAGATGTGGCCGGGCTGGGAAGACTCCGCCGTCGCGCCCGAGAGGCTCGGGGAGTATCTGAGAGATCTTCGCTCGCTGCTGGACAGTTACCAGTACGACGCGGCGTATTACGGGCATTTCGGCGAAGGCTGCCTGCACATGCGGGTGGATTTCGACTTTTCGTCGGACGCGGGAGTCGGCAAGTTTCGGCGGTTCATGGAGGATTCCGCGGACCTGGTCGTCCGCTACGGCGGGTCATTGTCGGGCGAGCACGGTGACGGTCAGGCCCGGGCGGAGCTCCTGCCGCGCATGTTCAGCCCGGAACTCATGCACGCCTTCGGCGAGTTCAAAGCCGTCTGGGATCCCCGGAATCGGATGAATCCCGGCAAGCTCGTCAATCCGCTGCCAATCGACGCAAACCTGCGCAACGTCGCCTACCGCGAAGTTGTCGAGAAAAACGATTCGCCGCGGACGTTCTTCCGCTTCGTGCAGGACGGCGGCAACTTCTCACGGGCTGTCTTGCGCTGCGTCGGCGTCGGGAAATGTCGTCGGGAAGAAGCCGGCACGATGTGTCCGAGCTACATGGCCACGCGCGAGGAAAAACACTCGACGCGCGGTCGGGCCCGCTTGCTGTTCGAGATGCTCCAGGGCGATGTGCTCACCGAACGGTGGCGCAGCGAGGCCGTCAAAGACGCGCTGGACCTGTGTCTGGCCTGCAAAGGCTGCAAGGGCGAGTGCCCGACCAACGTCGACATGGCGACGTATAAAGCCGAATTCCTATCGCACTATTACGAGGGCCGGCTCCGGCCAGCAAGTGCGTACGCGTTTGGACTGATGATGTTCTGGGCGCGCGCGGTCGACGCGTTGCGGTTGGCTCCGCTTGCGAATGTGGCGGCGTCTTTGCCCGTTCTGTCTGCACTTACCAAGCGCGTCGTTGGCATGGCTCCGCAACGCTCGATCCCGCGCTTCGCCACCGAAAGCTTCAAGCGCTGGTTCGCGAAGCAACGACATGCGACTGGAACTCGGCGCGTGATCCTGTGGCCCGATACGTGGACGAACCATTTTCAGACGGGCATCGCCCAGGCAGCCGTAGAGGTGCTCGAAGCCGCTGGCTACGCGGTGCGCGTGCCAACGCGCAACCTGTGCTGCGGTCGACCGCTGTACGACTTCGGCATGCTCGGGCTGGCGCGTCGGCTGCTGGGCCAGGTGCTGGACGCGCTCGAAGACGAGATCCTGGCGGGCACCCCTTTCGTGGTTCTCGAGCCGAGCTGTGCGAGCGTATTCCGCGAAGAGCTGCTGGACCTCTATCCCGATGATTCGCGCGCGCAAGCGCTGGCGCGTCAAACGGTACTGTTGAGCGAATTGCTCGTCCGCGACGGCATCCAGGTGCCCGGATTGCAGATGCCGTCCGAGGCTGCCGCGGTCGTCCATGGCCACTGTCACCACAAGTCCACGCTGGGATTCGGTGACGAGCG
>JAFAPL010000931.1 GCA_019247135.1 Chloroflexota bacterium
CCGCTGGAACGCAGGCGACGAGGGCGGACGTGAAGATATGGAAGCGAGCTTGCGACTGGCGCTTGCGAGCGGCCTCGAGGATACCGCCGGGCGCGCGCGTTTGCGAACCTGGCCGCTACCAGCGTCGTGCGGTATGACCTGCACCGCGCTGAAGCGGTCATCGGCCGTGGTGTCGCCTGCACACAGGAGCACGACCTCCACATGTATCGTCGCTACCTCATCAGCTGGCGGACCGTTGTGCTGCTGTTGCGTGGTCGTTGGCAAGAGAGGCGTTCGAGCTTGCTGAATCCATTGAAGCCTCCAGCGACCGCACCGTATTCAATCGACTGAACGCGCTCGTGGTTATCGGCCGGGTGCGCGCCCGGCGCGGGGAGCCCCGCGCATGGCAATCGCTCGATGCGGCGTTAGAACTGGCCGAGCAGATTGGCGAACTGCAACGCGTCGCACCAGTCCGGTCCGCACGTGCCGAAGCGGCATGGCTCGACAACGACCACGAACGTGCAGCTGCTGAAGCTACGCCCGCATACAAGCTGGCCGTGGAGAAAGGCCACGTATGGTTCGCTGCCGAGCCCGCCTTGTGGCTGTGGCGCTCGGAGCAACTCTTCGAATTGCCGATTGCGCTGCCGCCACCGTTTGCGGCCCATGTCGCGGGCGATCCAACGACCGCGGCTCAGCTTTGGGAACAGGTCGGCTGCCCGTACGAGCAGGCCGATGCGCTGGCCGACACCGACGATGTCGATAGCGTGCGGCGTTCGCTCGAGATTGCCCAATCGCTCGGCGCCCGTCCGCTCGCGGCGCGCGCTGTGGGCCGGCTGCGGCGGCTCGGCGCACGTCCCGCTTCACCGCGACCTGCGTCACGGCTGACATGACGCGCGACACCGCTCCAGCAGTTGAGCCCCCGCGAGCGCGAGGTGGTGGAGCTCATTACCGAAGGCTGCACCAACCGCGAGATTGCCGAGCGATTGGTGATCAGCGAACGCACCGCGGAAAACCACGTGCGGCGCGTCCTCAACCGCCTCGGCCTCCAGTCACGGACGCAGGTAGCTGCGTGGGCGGTGCGCAACGGCCTGGGCGTGGGAGTGGGCGAGGCCGCAGAGCATTGAGTACCGCGGATTGAGTACTGGCACACTAGGGCGCTGCCGCTGGCATGCCTAGTCTGGCATTGCCGTGTTGGGTCCGAGACAGACTCGCGCGAGCTTCGCAGGTCTAACGGAGAGTGCCCATGTCGACCACGAGACCCAGGACCGTCGCTGAGCTGGTCTCAGCGGCCAAGCAACGCATCGAGAACCTGTCCTCCGATCAGTTCGCGGCCGAGTTGGCGCGCGGTCAAACGCTGATCGTCGATGTTCGTGAACCGGACGAGCGCAACCAGAACGGAGCCATCCGCGGCGCCGTGCACGCGCCGCGCGGCATGCTCGAGTTTTACGCCGACCCGGCCAGCCCGTACCACCGCCAGGAGTTCGACCCGGCCCGACGCACGCTCCTGTACTGCGCCTCGGGTGGGCGCTCAGCTCTGGCCGTCCAGGCGTTGCAGCAACTTGGCTATACCAACATCGCCCACCTGGACGGCGGCCTGAAAGCCTGGGCTGCCGGCGGCCGGGGGCTTACGCGGGCGTAAGCGCCCGTGGACCTGAGCGAATTACTGAACCCCCGCACGGCGGGCCTGCCCGCACCAGCGCACCAGACAGGAGACACGTTCATCTCACCTCGCGCGGGTTCCGCAGCGCATCCCGTCCAGGCAGCTTTTCGTACCCTCGGCATCGAGGCAGACGCCGTGCTGGGGGGTCTTCCCAATCGCCGTCGTCACGGCGGCGCTGTTGCAGCTGTTCAGCCCCCGACTCATCAGGTTGCTCGCGATCGAGGATCTCGACGCGAAGGTCCTGACGGCAGTCTAGGCGCTGGCCGCGATCCTCCTTGCGATCATCGTGGACCGCGTCTCGAGTCGTCTCGACCGCATCTATGATGAACTCTATGCGGTTGGTGGTAGCCGAGAGCACGACGACCACTACAGGCCGCCGCTGTTCCTGCCGCCCGGTCGCGAACTGGCCCACTGGCGTCAGCGTGCCCAGGAGATCCTCGCGGCCACCGCCACGGATGTGCGGGACAGCCGACCGGGCGTCGGGAGCTATGACCGGGTGCTCGATGCCGTCGGCAAGGAAACCCCGCAGCGTATCGCACCATCAAAGGCCAGATCATCTTGTCCAAGCTGGCACGGGCCTCGTTGATCCCGTTCCTCGTCGCTGGGGTCTACGTGCTCCCATGAGATTGATGCCGGAAACCGAGCGGCGAGAACCGCTCGCCGAGTCCCTATCGCCTGGCGCTGCATTCGCACGGGACAAACCCTGAGATGACCAGAGGAGGGATGGCAAGCATTCGCGGACTGGTCGAGGTGGTGCTCGTCGTCGAGGACATCGACCGATCCGTGGCGTTCTATCGTGACACCCTGGGGTTGGAGCCAATTTCGCCACCTGAGTTGCCCGTCAAGTTCCTTCGCATTGGTCCGCAGCGCACGGGCATCCCGCAACAGGTGGTGCTGATCCCACGCCATCTGGCAGCTGAGCAACCGCTGGTGCGCACCCGCGCGCTCCACCACATCGGACTGGAGATTGCTCCGGAAGATTTCCTCAGGGAGCGCGAACGCCTTGCGGGACTCGGGTTTGAGATTCGGGGTGGCGAGCACCCGTTCATGCCCGTGGACGCGTTCTATCTCGACGACCCCGACGGCAACGAGATCGAAATCGCCACCTGGCGCGGCTAAAACGGAGTGTGCAACTGGACGTCGATCGCCCCGTCGTCTGCCCGGGCCTTAAAGACGCGTACCTTGGTTGAGCGATCTGCTCTGGCGTGCTCGTCCCGGCCCGGGCTGGTCGGCAACCATTCAGGTGAGGGCCAGTTGGCGGCCACACATCAGCGTGAGCAGGCATCCGAAGCACTCCGGCAGCGACACGCTGATCGTGGCGCGCGCTTCGGCCGAGCGCTCGGGCATGGCTGGCGGCTCGGGTAGTGGCTCGGGCGTGCGTGAGGGCGCGTGGGGACCAACTGTGCCGTCCGCCGAACCCGTGCTCGCCACCAGGCCGATCCGCTCGGCACTGGCCTCGACATCGGCCCAGACCCCGGCCAGGTAGTCGTCGGCGTCGACCTCGAGCGCGACGGCATCGGCGCGAACGCGCTCGGTCATCGCCTGGAGCGTACGGAACAGCTCGTCCCGCATCGCCAGCAGCGAGCGGCGGCGGGCCGCGTCGGTGCGCGCGAGATTCCGCCGCAGGTAGTGCTCGGCAAACGCGAGGTGGCGCGACTCGTCGCGGACAATCCGCGCCGCCAGATCGCCAAAGAGCGGGTCCGCGTGGCGCAGGCTCAGGGCACGATAGAAGCGCTTGGCGTTCAGGTCACTGAAGAGGATGCCCCAGGCCCAGTCGAGACGATCGCCCTGCCGCAGACGGTGGTAGTAGCGCAACAACTCCGGGACCTGGCGCACGCCGAGCGGATCGAACCCCAGCGTGCCGTACAGGCGGGTCAGCGCTTCGAAGTGTCGCGCCTCGTCCATGATGAAGGAGGAGAGATAGAGCTGTGCCGATGTCTCTCCGGCCTGCATGAGTTGGGGCAGGATGCCGCTGGCGCCAGCCATGGCGGTCTGTTCGCCGAAGTAGACCGGCGTGAGCAGGCGCGCCAGGGCCTCCCGCTGGCGGTCGTTCAAGCGGAGGGATGGCGTCCAGTCGAGGTCACGCGAGGTCCACTGGGTTCTGGCGCCCTTGTGGAAGAGCTCGAGCAGCAGATCGTCCTCGAGGTCCGGGAGGACGCGCGTGATGGTGCGGCTCGGGAAAAGACCTGGAGCGCCCGTCGACTGGGCCACAGCGGCCCGCATGCTACCGCAGCCAGCGGCCGCAAAAACGCGCGGAGCTAGAGGGTCAGGCGCGGCGCTCTTGGAGGGCACGGGCGAGCTCCACGCCCTCCAGGAACAGCGGGTATCGCTCTTCGCCCCAGTACTCCTGGGGCGGACCGAGCACTCGCACCGGCAGCCCCAATTGCCGATACCGTTCTAGCCACGCCGGGGTCGCCGCGCCACATACCCGGTAGAGGCCCTGGCCGCGCACCTCCAACCAGCAGCGCGCTAGCAGGGCCGCGTACACCGTGTGCCGGCGCGAGCGGTACGGCGCCGCTACGATCGCCCGCCTCAGGTCCACGACCCCGTCTGGCAGTTCAGCCGACAGCGCGAACTCCTGCTCGATGGGCGACGGTCGCGAGGGCTCGGGAAATACCAGCCGCGCAGTCGCGGCAAGCCTCCCATCATGCCAGCCAGCGACCAAGACCGCCTGGTCATCGAAGCTGTCGCGCTCCAAACCCTCCGGAAAGTCTGCGTCCATCGCCCACCCCTGCTTGACGACCGTCTCGAACCGCAGCCGGAACACCGCCGCCCGCTCCTCCGGCGATTGGGCGAGCTGAAAGCGGACTGGGGCGGCCCGCGTCACCAGCCGCCGCGCGAGCGCGTCGAGCCGTCTCAGCAGGCGCGCGTCGTTCCCGTCCACAGGACTGTCGCATTAGACACGATCACAGGGCCGCGCAGAGCGCGCGCGCACCCGCTACTATGGCGGCGGGGGCTGCGAAAACATTCCTGGGGAGGGATGCTCATGAGGCGTGTACTCTGGGTCGGGCTGCTGCCAACGGTCGCCGCGCTTGCTGTTCTGGTCGCGGGTGTGCAGCTCGCGCCGGCCGACGAACGCGGTGACCTCGGCGCCGATCGTCCTTTGCAGTCGTCGATCGAGTTCGTTGGCCGGTCGGAGCAGGTCGGCTCCAGCGAGACCCACTTCGGCTACGTCACCCATATCGCCGGTGTCGATGACGGCGAACTGTTCTCGGACCCGAATCCCGCTGCGCGCAACGAGACGACGGCTCATCTCAGCTTCTTCGCCACCACCACCGTGGAGCAGAACTTCATGGTCCTGCCGCCACCCGCTGTGCCGAGCCTGTTCGACGTCGACTCGAGCGGGATGCTGACCTTCTACTTTTCAGAGACACCGCCGGCGCGGAGCTTCGCCACACCCGCCTCGTTCGCCACGGGAGTTGCGGTCGCGGCCAACACCGTACGCCTGCAGGATGTTGTCGCCGCGCTCGTTGGCGTCGATCCCTCGCGCGGGGTCATCGACGGCGACGGCGAACTATGCCAGCGGTCGTCGACCCCCTTCCGGCTGGGCGGCGAAGTACGCCGCCTGGGTCACGAGGGGCTGCTCCAGAAGTTCTCGAGCCACGGCTGGACGGTGCGCACCAGCCCGAGCCCGCCCCAGTCGTTTACTCACTTCGGCGGCCACACCACGCCCGTCGGCGACGCGCGCTGCTGAATCTAACCGGGTCCTCCGAAATCCATCGGCGCGACGACCAAAGGTGCTGATTGCCGCCTTCCCACCGAACAAGCCACACCTCGAGATCCTGAAAGTCGAGCCCGCTGAGCGGTCCTCGGAAGCGTGGCGCGATCGCGCTGACATCGTCCGCGCCGGCCGCGCCAGCACACTCGACCACCACCATCACCCCGGGTCAGGGC
>JAFAPL010000939.1 GCA_019247135.1 Chloroflexota bacterium
GCGGAGTACGCGGAAAGCAAGATCAACACTCACCTCGAGCACGTCGACGTCCAGACTGACGGGTCCGTGTGCCTGGACTTGCGCGACCGCGCGACGGTTCCGTTGGAGCTGTCCTGGTTCCGCGATGCCTCGGATGGAGTAGAACGAACGTTTGCGACCGTGGAACCCGTGGACGGCCGGCGGTCGGTTCGTCTGGCGCGACCAGCATGACAATTCTGTCTGGGCTGGAATGTCCGCGCTGTTCGGCGCATTTTCCTCCCGAGCTTCTCCCCTCGAGGGTTGCCCAGCCTGCGGCCTACGGGGCCATGCTTATTCGAGTGGACGACCCGGACGCGCGGCGCGCCACCCTGCGTGAGTTAGTTCGACAGCTTGGCTGGTATCCCGTAGCCAATGGCTGACTAATCTGAACGAGTCGTCGCCTTCATGAGCTCGTCGGGCATGAAGGATCCGGGCGCAACGCTGTATGAGGCTTATGGGTTCGGGGACGCCCGCGGTCAGGGCGCCGAGTGCCCATCCGGATAGAGCGGCGCCCGGCGAGGACCGGCGAACAAGCCGATATCGTCTCGGCGGACCACCCCGGCCTGGATCACAGCACGTACGTGGCGTTGCAAGCAGGCGATGTCGTCGACCGGGTTACCATCGACCACAAGCAGGTCAGCCAGCTTGCCGGGCTCCAGCGTGCCGACCTTTTGATCGATCCGCAACAGTCTGGCCGCCTCTCGCGTGGCCGCGACGAGGGCGTCCATCGGCGGCATTCCGTGTTTGACCATGAGTTCCAGTTCGAGCGCGTTGGCCCCATTCGGCATACGCGACTGCGCTCCACAGTCGCAACCCATGGCGATCGGCACGCCCACTTCCAGCGCCAGCTTGAACGCGCGATCGTGGTGCGGTTCGGCTCCTTCGGCGCGCGCAATGCGCCACGGCTCGGCCGTCCGCTCGACGATGTAGTAGTGAGTCGGGGCAAACGTCGGGACGAAGTAGATGCCGTTCTGCTTCATACGCACCGCGTGCTCCTCGTCCAGATAGTGGCCATGGTCGATCGAGTCCACGCCAGCCATCACGCCGTTGTGAATGCCGCCCGCGCCGATGGCGTGGCTCTGGACGGGTCGCCCGACCTTGTGCGCCTCGTAGACCGCAATCTGGACCTCTTCCAGAGAGAACTGCTCGCTGTTCACCTCAGCTCCCTCGGTCGCAATGCCAGGGGACAGCATCAGCTTGATGCTGTCGGCGCCACGCTTGATGTGCTGCCGCACGGCGCGACGCATCGCGTCGAGGCCGTCTGCTTCCATCGCGCACCAGTTGTGGTAATGACCCCCCGTCGTGGTGATTCCGCGTCCGCTGGCCAACACCCGCGGGCCTTCTACAAGGCCCTCGTTGATCGCGTTTCTCAGGTCTATGTCGAGGAAATCGCGTGAGCCTGAGACACGAACAGTCGTGATGCCGGCCTGCAGGGTTCGTCGCGCAGCCTCCGCGCTGCGCAAGGCGGCGAGGCCCACCGGTTCGTTCTCTCGATGTGGCACAAAGTCGCCGCCTGCCAGGTGCACATGTGTGTCGATCAGACCGGGCATCAGCGTGAGGCCTGCAAGGTCGACCACTTCGGCCTGGTTCGCGCGCCGCTCCATCTCGCCGCTCGCGCCAACATCTGCAATGGTGCCGTCCTGCACCAGGACTGCACCACGTTCGCGCAGGCGACCATTGCCGTCGATAACCGCGGCGTTGAGCAAGAGTCTGTCCATTGTCCTGCCTTCCATCTCCCGCCTGGTGTACTGTAGGACCGGGCCCGAAAGAGCATGAACCTGCACAAGCTGCACGTGTTCTGCGAGGTCGTCGAGCGACAATCACTTACCGAGGCGGCCGAGTTTCTGGTTGTCACACAGCCGGTCGTCAGCGCCCACATCAGCGACCTCGAACGTTTCTTCGGGGCCAAGCTCCTGCAACGCCAGCACGGTTGCATGGTGCCGACCGAAGCAGGCCAGGCCGTGTACGAGTATGCGCTTCGGGTGCTGCGCGAGACTGACGAGATCAGCAGCCGGATCCAGGCGCTTCAGCGGGGCGACGCCGGCGAGGTGCGCGTTGGAGCCAACGTCGTTCCCGGAACATACATCCTGCCGCCGCTGCTGACCGCGTTCAAACTACGGCACCCGCGGGCCGAGATCAGTCTGAGTATGTCCGACCCGTCCTCGGTCTGCGAGCGATTGCACGAGGGGCGGTACGAATTCGCCGTCCTTACCGAGGCCGAGCCGCCGGCGGGTGTGCATCGCGAACTGCTCATGCAGGCTCCAGTCGTTATTGTCTGTCAGCCCGGACACCCCCTGGGAAGTCGCTCGCTGGTTCGTCTGTCCGAATTGGCTGAGGAGGCATGGGTTTGCCGGCCGTACAGCGGACGGCGCCGGCCCGTCATCGACGCGCTGCTGCGGAGCATCGGTCTCACCCACAGACGCGTTGAAATGGCGCTCTCGCACTCAGAAGGCATCAAGCACGCGGTCGCGGCAGGCGTGGGTATCGCGGCCATGTTCCGTTGCAGCGTCGAGGCGGAGATCAGGTGTGGCGCTCTGATCGAGTTAGCAGTGGACTGTGAGCGCTTGGAATTGCCGATTTACCTGCTCCATCACGCGCAGAAGCGATTTTCTCCAGTGCAGCGGCAGTTGCTTGACTTCATCCTGGCGAGTACACGACCCGGCCATTCCGCTGGCGCTCCATCGGTCTTCAGTCCGCCTCCTCGATCGCGAGCGCACGGATTGGGGATGCATCGAGGCCGCGGATCCGGAGCGGTACCGCTATCAGCCAGACCCGCTGCTTCCGAAGCTCGTCAAGATGGGCGAGGTTCTCGATAACGGGAATACTGGCTTCAGACAGGAACGTACGGTGATTTGGACTTTCCTTGTCGCCGATCACGTCGAACGCGTTGCCATCCGTCCCAAACAGGCGGATGTGCCGATCATCCACCAACCAGTGACAAGCCTCAGCAGTCGGCCACGGGCCGAGGTGGCTCTCTGACGTCCGGTACCGCTGGTCCCAGCCTGTGTACAGCAGGACCCGGTCGCCGATTTCGATTGGACCGGCGGCCCGAAGTTCTTCGAGGCTGATGGCCTCCTTCAATCCTTTATGGCTGAAGTTGAGTACGACGGCCGGTCCAATGCAATCTTCGAGTTTTATGTCGACGACGTTCCAGCCAGGATAGCGATAGTGGAGTTCTGACTCCATGTGCGTCCCCGTGTGGGAGCCGACGAAGATCGCGTCCTGCATTTTTGTGTAGGGCGTAACGCGCTCACGGCGATGCGTCACTTCGAGCGGCGTAGGCTCCCGGCCCGGCGTGAGCTCGTGGCTCAAGTCCACAATCCGCCCAATCTTGACGGGAACCTGCGGCGCATCGGGAACGGTCAACATCGCGAGAAACAAAGCCTCCTCTCAGGTGGCGACTGGCTCGAAATCGATCCTACTTAGCCGCCACGCTGCCTGCGACCATTTTTTTGACTATGGAGAAATAGTCCACCGGATATCAACGTGTTTGTGAGGCGCCCAACGGTCGCAGACGACCTATTGTCGCCGCCAGGCTGGGATTCTAGGCTGGCAAGACATCCGCCGGAGGAGGTTGAACAGGACGTTGACCACGGTCGTCGGGACGGCTCCTGCCACTGACTCGGTCGCAGAGGTCTGGGGCCTGGACAGGCTCGACGAACTGCGCAGCCGGTCCGCATCCTGGCCATTGCGGCGCCGGTCTGGACGTGAGCGCCACGGAGCCACTGGTCAACGTGGTCGATAGGCAACTGGGCTACTGACGACGGAAAGATTGCATGTCTGAGTCGACCGGCTGATGTATGCGCCGCGCGGTCTGCATCAATCGGAGATGGGAAAATTCGACGTCGTGGTCGCCGACGACAGGCTGCATCTGTTTGCGTTGACGTTGCCCAATCACGACGTCGTACTGCACTCCGTATCTGACGACGGGCTGGCGTGGCAGGCAATGCCGAACGCGCTCTACTGCGGTGAGCCGGGAAGCTGCGATGA
>JAFAPL010000681.1 GCA_019247135.1 Chloroflexota bacterium
AAGCTCGACGTCCTGATCAACAACGCAGGCATCTTCGCGCAGACACCGCTGTTGGAGATCCAGGCCGAGCGTTGGGACGCGCTGATGGCGATCAACCTGCGTGGCGTGCTGTTGTGCTCGCAGGCGGCGGTGGAAGCCATGATCTCCGACGGGCGGGGCGGTGCGATCGTCAATCTCGCGTCACTCGCTGGACAGGTCGGTGGGGTAGTGGCGGGTGCGGATTATGCAGCCAGCAAAGCCGGCGTGGTCGCCCTCCCCAAGAGTCTGGCGAAAGTCGCGGCGCCGTACGGGATTCGCGTGAACGCGGTGAACCCGGGCGTGATCGATACCGCCATGCCCGCACAGTTCCCGCCGGCCGCGCGAGCCAGGATGATCGAAGACACGCCGCTCAAACGCATGGGCCGACCCGACGAAGTCGCCGCGGCCATCGCATTTCTGGCGTCTGATGATGCGAGCTTCATCACCGGCACAACGCTCGACATCAACGGCGGCCTGTACGTATGACCACGTATGCACCGCGGATGAAGCGGCCCAGCGTACCTGATCAACTCGAGCAGTCACGCGTGGTGGCCATCATGCGCCACACCGATCCCTCGGCGGCCGTCAAGACAGTCGAGGCACTGCTCAAGGGCGGCGTTTGCGCGATCGAGGTCACGTTCAACAGCCGCGGGGTGCTCGAAATGATTCGAGACATCGACGCACGGTTCGGCAATGGCGTGCTGTTGGGCGCCGGAACGGTGCTCAGCAGAGACGCGGCCGAGCAGGCGTTGCAGGCTGGCGCGAAGTTCATCGTCTCGCCGCACACTGACGCGCAGCTGGTGTGCGCCATGGCCGACCGCGGCGTCCCGTGCATTCCGGGCGCGCTCACGGCGACCGAGATTGTGACGGCCTGGAATGCCGGGGCATCCGTGGTCAAGCTCTTCCCCGCGGCGTCGGTCGGCATCGGCTACCTGAAAGACATGCGCGGGCCGCTGAACGATATTCCCTTACTGCCGACTGGCGGGATCAGCCTCGACAACGCCGCTGAGTTCATGCGCGCCGGGGCGTGGGGCCTGGGCATCGGCAGCTCGCTCGTAGATTCGAAGCTGATCGCGGCCGGGGACTTTGCCGAGATCACCCGCCGCGCGCGCGGTTTCTCCCAGGCTGCCGCGGCAGCCACACCTCGCTAGCAGCCCCCTCTCACCGTCTAGCCGGGCCGCACTGTGCGCCGGGAATAGACAACATGATTGTCAGGTTCTATAGTGGTGACAGCACCAGGAACTCATCAGGAGGCATTGCGTGGCGGCCACCACAAAGAAACGCGACTACTATCAGGTCCTCGGCGTCCCACGCACCGCGTCCGAAAAAGACATCAAGACCGCATACCGGAAGCTCGCACGCAAGCATCACCCTGACGTTAATCCCGGCAACAAGAACGCCGAGGAGGAGTTCAAGGAGATCGGCGAGGCCTATTCGGTCTTGTCGGACCCGGACAAGCGTAAGAAGTACGACCGGTGGGGCCCAGATTGGGAAAAGATCGAGCAGGCCCAGGCGGCCGGCGCGAATTTCGGCAATCGGCCCAGCCCCGGCGGCAGCACCTATACGTGGACTACCACCGGCGGCGACGGCGGACAGGGCTTCGGTGGCTTCGATTCTGAAGACATCGGCAACCTGTTCGAGCAGCTGTTCGGGCGATCCGCGGCTGGCACAGGCGGACGCAGCCGCGTGCGCACGACACCGCGCAAAGGCGCCGACCTAGAACAGCCCGTCGAGGTCACCCTCGAAGAGGCATTCGCTGGAACTCAGCGCACCTTCCAGATCCGTGACGTCCAGACGGGCGAGACGCGGACTGCCGAAATCAAGATCCCAGCCGGAGCGTATGACGGGCTGCGCGTGCGCGTGGCCGGCAAAGGTGATCCAGGCACTGCGGGCGGCCAGGCGGGCGACCTCTTTCTGATCGTCAGCGTCAAGCCGCACCAGATGTTCGAGCGTGACGGCGATGACCTGCGCGTGAAAGTGGCAACGCCGCTGTACACGGCGATGCTCGGCGGCGAGGTCCGTGTCCCAACGCCCAAGGGCACACACCTGGCGCTGAAAGTTCCACCAGAGACGCCGAATGGACAGCGCATGCGGCTAGCCGGTCAGGGCATGCCGCGCGTCGGCGGTGGACGCGGCGACCTGTACGCCGAGATCACGGTCGAGCTGCCGCGCAATCTGACACAACGTGAGAAAGATCTCTTCTCGGAACTGGCGCACCTGCGCTCTGCTGCGTGAGTGAATAAGTGAGTAACTGAGAAAACCATGCAGAACAATGAGCACGCACAACCTGCACCAGAAGAACTTGAAGAGCAGCTGCCCGCCAACGCCGCGTTCGTGATCAGCGTCGCCGCCCGCCTGGTGGGCGTGCACGAGCAGACGCTCCGGTATTACGAGCGCGCCGGACTGGTTGAGCCAGCCCGGTCGAAGGGCCGCATCCGCTTGTATTCGCTGCATGACCTGGAACGCGTACGCCAGATCCGACGGCTGACGGATGACATGGGGGTGAACCTCGCTGGAGTCGAGGTCATCATGCGGTTGACCGACCGCATCCGACAGCTCGAGATGCAATTGGAGGAACTGCAAAACGAGCGGCGCCGGTCGCGGCGCAGCAGCAGCATGTAACGCACACGAGGAACACGCCATGGACATGAATAAACTGACGGAAAAAGCGCAGGAGGCAATTGCATCCGCGCAACGCGAGGCGGAGACCCGCCACAACACGCAACTGGAACCTGAGCACCTGTTGCTCGCGCTGATTCAGCAGGACGCGGGCGTCGTGCCAGCCGTTCTCGAAAAACTGGGCATTGCTCCAGCTCAAGCGGCGCAACGCGTGCAGGCACTGGTCGATAAATTTGCCAAGGTCTCGACGCCGCAGCAGGTGTACGCGTCCCCGAAATTTCGACAGGTCTTCGATGCTGCGCAGCAAGAGGCCGCGCATCTCAAGGACGACTATCTGAGCACCGAGCATTTTCTGCTCGCGATGGCGGACTATCCCGTGCTGCGCCAGCTTGGCGTCACACGCGACAAAGTCCTCCAGGCGCTGCAGGAGGTGCGCGGCAACCAGCGCGTCACCTCGCAAACTCCAGAAACCACGTACCAATCGCTCGAGAAGTACGGTCGCGATCTGACGAAGGCTGCCCGACAGGGCAAGCTGGATCCGGTGATCGGTCGCGACGAAGAGATTCGACGCACCATTCAGGTCCTCTCACGTAGGACCAAGAACAATCCCGTGCTGATCGGCGAGCCCGGCGTTGGCAAGACGGCCATCGTCGAGGGACTCGCGCAACGCATCGCCCGCGGCGACGTCCCTGAGGGACTCAAGAGCAAGCGCATTGTTGCCCTGGACCTTGGCGCGCTGGTGGCTGGAGCCAAATATCGCGGCGAATTCGAAGAGCGCCTCAAGGCCGTGCTCAAGGAAGTGACGGACTCCAACGGCGAGGTGGTGCTTTTCATCGACGAGCTCCACACGGTGGTTGGCGCCGGAGCAGCCGAAGGCGCGATGGACGCCTCGAACATGCTCAAGCCAATGCTCGCGCGCGGTGAGCTGCACTGTATCGGCGCGACCACGCTGGATGAATACCGCAAGCACATCGAGAAAGATGCCGCGCTCGAACGCCGCTTCCAGCCGGTGTTCGTCGACGAGCCGTCCGTGGAGGATACGATCTCGATTCTGCGCGGCTTGCGCGAGCGGTACGAGCAGCACCATAAAGTCCGCATTCGCGACTCCGCCCTGGTAGCCGCCGCTGTGTTGAGCCATCGGTATATCGCGGATCGCTTCCTGCCAGACAAGGCCATCGACCTGGTCGACGAAGCCGCGGCGCGCCTGCGGGTCGAGGCTACGAGCGCTCCGGCGGAACTGGACGAAGTCCGCCGTCGCATCACGCAGCTGGAGATCGAGCGCGAAGGCCTGCGCAAAGAACGTGACGAAGCGTCGAAGGAACGGCTGCGCACCATCGAACAGGACCTCGCAAGCCTCAAGGAGCAGGCGGCGGCCCTGGAGACCCAGTGGCAACAAGAGCTCGACCAACTCAACGCCGTCGGGCGCATCCAGGAACAGCTGGATGAGAAACGCCTCGAGCTGGAACAGGCGACGCAACGCGCCGATTGGGAGCGCGCCGCTCGACTCCAGTACGAAGCGCGTCAGCTGGAGCAGGAGCGCACAGACGCAGAGCAACGCCTCGCGGAGCGGAGCAAGACCGGTCGGGCGCTGGTGAAGGAAGAGGTCGACGAGCACGATATCGCAGAGGTCGTCTCACGCTGGACTGGAGTTCCGGTCAGCAAGATGCTCGAAGGCGAAATCGAGAAGCTGCTCCACATGGAGGAGCGCTTGCGCGAGCGGGTCGTCGGTCAGAACCAGGCGATCGAGGCGGTGGCGAACACGGTGCGAGCTGCTCGAGCCGGACTGCAGGATCCGAATCGACCGCTCGGTTCGTTCCTGTTCCTCGGCCCGACTGGTGTCGGAAAAACGGAGACCGCGCGCGCCCTGGCGGAGTTCCTGTTCGACGACGAACAGGCGATGATCCGCATCGACATGTCCGAGTACCAGGAGAAGCACACTGTTTCGCGCTTGATCGGAGCTCCGCCTGGTTACGTCGGGTACGACGAAGCCGGCCAATTGACGGAGGCCGTGCGCCGACGGCCGTACTCGGTGGTACTGTTCGATGAGGTCGAAAAAGCTCACCCGGAGGTGCTGAACGTCTTGCTCCAATTGCTGGATGACGGTCGGCTGACCGACGCGCAGGGGCGCACGGTCGATTTCCGTAACACGATCGTCATCATGACCAGCAACCTCGGCAGTCAGTGGATTACTGAGGTCGGGTTGAGCTGGGACGAAATCAAAGAGCGCGTCTCAGAAGCCGTCCGGCAGCACTTCCGCCCCGAGCTGATCAACCGCATCGACGAGATCGTGATCTTCTCGCCGCTCGGCATGGAGCAGATCAAGCAGATCGTCGAGATCCAGCTGCGCGGACTCCAGAAGCGTCTCGCCGACCGCAAGATGACGCTGACGCTCACGCCCGAGGCAGAGCAGGCGCTGGCGCGTGGCGGGTTCGATCCGGTGTATGGGGCGCGACCACTGAAGCGGACGATTCAGAAGGACCTGGTCCAGCCCCTGGCGGTCCAGCTGCTGCAAGGCAACTTCCACGATGGTGAAAACATCCTCGTGGATGCCGACCCGGAAGGCGCCCTGACCTTCCGGGCGGCTTCGCCAGTTGCAGCCTAACGCACATCAGTTCATGCGGGCTGTCGCGGGCCGAGCCAGAGCAATTCGACTAGTTGCTTGAGTATGGTGCAGAGCCGCGCAGCCCCTCCCGTCGCGACGCTGAGCCTCATCGCCGTAAACATCGCCTGCTTTGTTGTCGAGCTGAGTCTGGGCGACAACCTGGATCCGTTCATACGGCGGTGGGGCCTGGTGCCGGCGGACGCCGGCGAACCCGCCGCGCTCATCACGCTGCTGACGAGTACGTTTCTGCACGGCGGGTGGCTGCATTTGCTTTCGAACATGATTTATCTCGGCGTGTTCGGCCCGCCGGTTGAGGATCGCCTCGGCGGCAGCCGTTTTGTGGGTCTGTATCTGCTCAGCGCGCTGCTGGGGAGCCTGATCTACTTGCTCGCGCAGCGCGGGTCCCAGACGCCGGCGATCGGTGCAAGCGGCGCGATCGCCGGAGTCATCGGGGCGCACCTGCTGCTCTACCCGGGCGCAACCCTGGGCTCAGTCTCCCCCGTGCTATCCTTGCGCCTTGTCGAGGGCACCCCTACCCTGGTGCTCCTCGTCATATGGTTGGCCACCCAGTTGTTGAGCGGTGTCGCGAGTTTGACTACAACCACCGGCATCGCCTGGTGGGCCCACCTGGGCGGTTTCGCGAGCGGTATTGTTCTCGCACCAATTCTTCGACCCCGTACAGTCCGACGTAGCTGAGTCTTCAAGAAGAAAAACATGACCTGGGTTGTCCGCGCCCCCGAGCAGGGCCTCGCTCGACACGAAAAGAAGCTGTACACGCTCGTTCGCCGCGTGTTGTGGGACTATGAGCCGCTGCGCGCGTCCCACGCCGAGATCTTCATCGATATCGACGGTGGAGCCGTCCGTCTGCGCGGTCGCGTCCGCACCCTGCCGCAGAAGATCATCGCCGAAGCGCTGGTCCGCCGCATCGCGGACGTGACCAGCGTCACGAATGAACTCATCGCCGACCCCGAGGTGGTGCGCGCGGTGGCGGATGGGCTGGCCGAAGACGAGCGCACGGCGGCATATGTCATTCGCGTCGACTCGCGCCATGGGATCGTCACGCTTCGTGGTGAGGTGCCGTCCGAGGCAGTGCAGCAAGCGGCAGTCGACGTGGCCGCGCGTGTGCCGATGGTCGGGACGGTGCGCAATCAGCTCGTCATTGGCGGGGAGCCACAACCAGCCACCGCCCTGGCCCGGCCCAGCCTGGCCGCGGACGAGGTGAATCCAGACGCAACGCCGGTGCGAGCATGACCCAGGTCTCGCCGCCCGGCGCGCGCCTCACCTCACGACAACGACGCATCGAGGAGCAGAGGCGAAAGATCGAGGCGCATCGCCAGGACCAGCGACGTCGGCGCCTGATATGGGTCGGAGTCGCCGTCGTTGTCGCCCTTGCCCTGTTGGTGATCGGGTCGTTCCTGTACAGGCCGCCGGTCCAGGCCCAGGGACATCAGGTGCCCATCGAAGGCAATCGTCAGCACGTGCCGCAAGGCTCCGAAGTCGACTACCGAAACCGACCGCCGTCGTCCGGCGACCACTATGACAACCCCGCCGGTTACGCGTTCTACCCGCCAAACCGTCAGGTGCCGACCGGAAACTGGGTACATAACCTCGAGCATGGCGCGACCGTCGTGCTGTACCGCCCGGATCTGTGCGATTCCACGTGCCAGGGCCAGCTACAGGACGTCTTCAATAGTGCGTCGGCGAGCTCGTACTTTCCGGGCATCAAGAAGATCGTGATCACGCCATACACGGACATGGACCACGCGATCGCGACCGTCGCCTGGGGCTGGCTCGACGAGATGGACCAGGTCGACAAAGATCGCATCCTCGCCTTTTACAAGGCGCACCTGGACAAAGGCCCCGAGCTGGCGCAGTAGCGTTACGCTTGGTGCGTGCCCGTCCGACTTCGGGCGACGATCGAAATTCGCGCACCCGCGGCGACGATCTTCGGCGTGCTGGCGTGCCCTGAGCGCTTGCCTGAATGGAACACCTCCGTTGAGTCAGCGCGGCGTGTGGACCCAGAGCAGCCAATCGCGCTCGGGTCACGCGCCGTGATGACCGGCCGCCTCCTCGGCCAGTCACTGGAAAGCGAAACCGAGGTCGTCCGGTACGAACCCACACGAACTTTCGCCACGCAGGCTCGCCGCGGTCCGCGGTTGCTGACCCAGTTTGAGGTCGAGAGCACCCCGAACGGTGCGTCCGTTACCGCCGATGTGACTGGCGAGGTCCCGGGCGGGGCCCTTGGCTCCCGCCTCGCCGAAGGTTTTCTCAGGCGCGAGCTTGGTGCCTCATTCGAGCGACTGAGAGCCATCTGCGAGCACGAGGCGCAGGTGGACGCCGCCCACACGCCCGCCCAGGGTGGTGATCCGGCTTGCTGGCTGCACCTGGCTGAGCCAGATGACGATTGAGGTTTGGCGTTGCGGCGCTTGCCGGAAGCCGGCCGAGCTATCGCGCGCTATCGTGAGGGGCGTGCGCGCGCGCCGGACGTGGTTTTTCGGCCTCGTGGCCGTGCTACTCGGCGCGACCATGCCGCAGGCAGCCCCACCAGGTGCAGCACGAGCCGATTCGCCACTCGAGGTCGTACCCTGCCCACAACTCGCGCCGCCGGGCGTCGATATCTCCTGCGAGCTGCTCACCGTCGCCGAAAACCGCACGACGGCCGAGAGCAAGAGCATCAAGCTCGCCGTCGACATCGTCCACGCTCGCGATCCCAACTCGGCGGAAGATCCGGTCCTGCTCCTCGCGGGCGGCCCTGGCGAAGGGCTGACCAGGATCCTTCCGTCACTCGTCGCCCAGGGCGGACCGCTCGATCCGCTTCTCGCGGACAGGACCTGGATCGTGCTCGACCAACGCGGCACCGGCAACTCGCAGCCCGCGCTCGACTGCCCGGAGCTGACAGAGCTCAGCATTCCCGAGCAGATGACGCCGGTCAGCGATGACGACCCGATGCCGGGTCGCGTCGCCGCCATGCGCGCCTGCCGCGACCGACTCCTCGCGTCCGGAGTCGACCTGACCGCGTACAACACCGTCGAAAGCTCGGCCGACGTCGCTGACCTTCGCAGCGCGCTCGGCCTCAAGTCCTACGATGTGTATTCCGAGTCGTACGGAACGCGACTAGCCCTGGCCGTCATTCGGGACCACCCCGATGGCGTGCGCAGTCTCGTGCTGGATGCGAGCTATCCCCTACAGGCGGGCCTCAACGCCGACGTTGCCGCCAATTACAGCCGCGCGCTGAAGCTCGTTTTCGACAAGTGCGCTGCCGATCCGGCCTGCGCTGCTGCCTACCCGGACCTGCAGTCCACGTTCGATGACCTGATCGCGCGCGCAAATGCTGACCCGAGCATCATCAACATCACCAACTACCGTTCCGGCGACCCCGTCGGCGTCGCCGTGGACGGCAAACTGCTGACCTCGCTCTTCTTCAACATCCTGTACACGCCGAACGGAATTCGCGCCCTGCCCGCGATCATTTCGCTGTTCGCCCAGGGTCATTTCGAGATTCTGACGCTCGCGCTGTCGCTCTCGACCGCCGCTGACCTGCCGCTGAGCTGGGGGATGCATTTCGCCGTGCAATGCGCGGAAGACGTCGCGCCAGCCACCGACGCAGATCCGACTCAGCAGGCGGTCCTGCCGCAGGTAGCCCAGGACTTCGTGGTGCCTGACGAGGATCGAGCGATCTGTGCCGACTGGCCCGTGCGCACCGATGGTGGGTTGGGCCGAACGCCGCCGCACAGCAATATCCCCACCCTCGTGCTGGCTGGCTCGTACGACCCGATCATCCCACCCAGCTACGGCCATCTGGCGGCCGACACGCTTTCCAAGGCAACGTTCGTCGAATTCCCTGGTGTGGGACATACCGCGCTGCTGAACGGCGGCCGGTGTTCGGTTCGCATCGTGCAGGCATTTCTGCGTGAGCCCGACAAGTCGCCCGACGCTTCCTGTGCCGTGGGTGTCCAGATCCAGTTCCTGACCAATCCACCCGGCTGAGGGCGGTGCATGGTTTACCCTGCACGTATCTATGGTCGTCGACGAGCCCACGGCGCCACGTGCAGCACTGGATTCGCGCACGGCGCCACGGGTGCTGGTCGTCGACGACGACGAGTCAGTGCTGCTGACCGTTCAGGGCGTCCTGGAGCTCGACCACTACGAAGTCCTGGCGGTCAGCTCTGGCGCACGCGCACTCGAGCTCGTCCGCTCTGAACCATTCGACCTCGTTTTGACCGATCTGCGTCTGGAGGACGTGGACGGTATCGAGATCCTGCGCGCGCTACATACAAAGTCGCCCGACGCCGTCGGCGTGATGCTGACCGGCTACGCGTCACTCGAAACCGCGCTCGGCGCACTGCGACAGGGCGCATACGACTACCTGGTCAAACCATGCGACGTGCTCGAGCTGCGCACGACCGTCGGTCGTGGCCTGGAGCGCAGCCGCCTGGCCAGCCAGCTCCGCGACCGCGTAGCGGAGCTCGAACGCGCAAACGCAACAATTCAGGCGCTGAACGCCGAGCTCGAACAACGCGTCCAATCCGCGACGGCGGCGTTGCGCGATCAGGTCAGCACGCGCGACGAATTCATCGCGACCGTGTCGCACGACCTGAAATCGCCGCTCACGTTCATCAAAGGCATCGCGCATCTGAGGCGGCGGCGCGCTCCGGACACCCCACAGACGGCGCCTCTGCTGGATGCGTTGCAACAGATCGAAGGCTGCGCCGGGCGCATGGCCGACCAGCTCGACGAGCTGGTAGACGCAAGCCTCCTCGAGGCAGGTGAGGCGCTCGAGCTCAGGCGCGCACCGACTGACCTGGTCGCGCTCGCTCGCCAGTCGGTCGCTGAGCATCAGCACACAACCGATCGCCACGCGCTGCGGGTCCTCACGTCTGAGCCGGCGATCGTTGGCACCTGGGACGAACTGC
Source organism: Chloroflexota bacterium (assembly GCA_019247135.1). The sequence continues at coordinate 10,153 of JAFAPL010000681.1, forward strand.
GACTGGCGCGCGTGCTCGACAATCTTCTCAACAACGCGATCAAGTTCAGCCCGCGTGGCGGGACGATCGATGTCTGCATCGAGTTGGACGCGGACGCGTCAGTAGCGATGTTGGGTGTCGCCGATCGCGGCGAAGGCATTCCTGAAGCGGACCTGCCGCACATCTTCGAGCGGTTTCGCCGGGGTGAGAACGTCCAGGGTCGGATCCCGGGCTCGGGAATCGGGCTGTTCGGGGTGCGACGCATTGTTGAGCTGCACAACGGCACGATCGAGGTCGAGAGCCACCTTGGTCAGGGCACGCTGTTCACCATCCGCCTGCCACTCGATTCTTCTTCGTAAGGCGGCCGACCGTTAACAAAGCCTGAAGGCGCCGGTGCGAGGCGATGCGCTAGTGTGCACGCATGTCGGTCGACGTACGCGAGAGACCGGCCGAGACGGCGATCGGAGGGGCCGTCGGTGCGCCGCAAGCTGAACGCGAGCGACCACGCCTGCCCACCGTCGACATCCTCGTCATTCTGGGGTTGATCGGCGGGGTCTACGCGCTCGCGCGCATCGCTGCCTTGTGGTCCGCGCCACTCGCGACCCACGTCGAGATTGACCTGAGCCCCGCGGCCATACCGGGCTACGCGCTCGCCTCGGTCATCCGCATGGCGGCTGCATACGTCCTGTCGATGGTGTTCAGCCTGATCTACGGCCGCGCGGCGGCATCTGGCGCCTGGGCAGAGCGCCTGCTGATGCCCGTGCTGGACATCCTGCAAAGCATCCCGATCCTCTCGTTCATGCCAGGCGTCGTACTCGCGCTGGTAGCCCTGTTTCCAAACAACAATGTCGGGCTGGAACTCGCCGCGATCGTCCTGATCTTCACCAGCCAGGCATGGAACCTCGCCTTCAGCTTCTATCAGTCGTTGCGTACGATCCCGTCCGACCTGCGCGAAGCGGCCACCATCAACCGCCTCAGCAGCTGGCAGCGCTTCACCAAGCTGGAGCTGCCGTTTGGCACGATCGGACTGGTTTGGAACTCGATGATGAGCTGGGCTGGAGGCTGGTTCTTTTTGATGGCTGCCGAACAGTTCACACTCGGCGACAAAGATTTCCGACTGCGCGGACTCGGCAGCTATCTGAAGGCGGCAGCAGACAGCGGCGACATCGGAGCACTCGTGCTTGGGCTGTTCACGTTGATCGCGATCATCGTGTTGCTCGACCAGCTTCTGTGGCGGCCGCTCGTAGCCTGGTCGGAGAAGTTCCGCTTCGAGCAGACGGAATCGGCCGAGGTGGCCACCTCACGCGTGCTCACGGCGCTGCGTCGGTCGGCGCTGCTGGAATGGCTGAATGAAACCGCGCTGCCACGCGTCGCGGACGAGCTGCATCGTCTCGGTCGACGCCCGCCACCGCGGCGAACGCCGGCCGCGACACGCGGCATCCCGCTCGTCGGACGGACGCTGCTGTTGGTCGTGTTCGGCGCCGCCGCGCTGTGGGGTGTTTACGCCATTTTCAGACTATTGATGACGATGACCGTCGAGGACTGGCAAGCGCTCCCACCCGCCGCACTGGCCACGCTGCTACGCACGGCCTTTGCCTTGCTGATCGGCACTGCCTGGACGGTCCCGGTCGGCGTGGCGATCGGACTTAACCCCCGACTGGCGCGCCGGGCGCAGCCGCTCGTTCAGATGGCCGCCTCGATCCCCGCCACCGCCCTCTTTCCCGTCCTGTTGCTCTTGCTGATCGGCCTGCCGGGCGGTCTGAACGTGGCAGCCGTCGCCTTGATGCTGCTGGGTACACAGTGGTACCTACTGTTCAACGTCATCGCCGGGGCACAGGCCATCCCGTCGGACCTGCGCGAAGCGGCGCTCATCTATCGTCTGAGTGGTTGGCGGAGGTGGCGGTACCTGATCCTGCCTGCGGTGTTCCCATTCCTGCTCACGGGCCTGATCACCGCGACGGGTGGCGCCTGGAACGCGAGCATCGTCTCGGAATACGTCACGTTCGGGGGCGACACGTACCAGACGATCGGGTTGGGCGCGCTGATTGCAGATGCCGCCAACAACGCCGAGTTCGCCCGTCTCGCATCCGGAACGCTGGTCATGGCGGGCGTGGTTGTCAGCGTGAATCGCCTGCTGTGGCGACGTCTCTATCGCGCCGCCGAGCAGCGTTACCGCCTGGAGTAAGGTGATCGATGTTTCCCATGCAGCCAGCCGCCGCGCAGGCTCAAGAGACGATCCTCGCGGCCCGCAACGTCAAAAAGTTCTACACGGGTAAGGACCAGCGCATCCTGGTCCTCGACGACATCACGCTGGAACTGCACGCCGGGGAGCTGGTCGCGCTGCTCGGTCCGTCGGGCTCTGGCAAGTCGACGCTTTTGCGGATCCTGGCCGGCCTGGTCTCGCCGTCCGAGGGACAGGTGATCCTGCACAACGAGCGACTCGTAGGTGCAAACCCGAACGTGTCGATCGTGTTCCAGAGCTTCGCCCTGTATCCGTGGCTCACCGTCGTCGAGAACGTCGAGCTGGGACTCCTGGCAAAGGACTTCGATCGAACAGAGCGACGGCGCCGCGCCCTCGCCGCGATCGACCTGATCGGTCTCGACGGCTTCGAGGATGCTTATCCGAAGGAGCTATCTGGCGGCATGAAGCAGCGCGTTGGCTTCGCCCGGGCGCTGGTGGTGGAACCCGAGGCCCTGTTCATGGACGAGCCCTTCTCCGCGCTCGACGTCCTCACGGCTCAGAACCTGCGTGAGCAGCTGCTCGATCTATGGTCTGAGCGGTCGATGCCCACTCGGGCGATTCTGATGGTGACGCACAACATCGACGAGGCGGTCAGCATGGCCGATCGGCTGGTGGTCCTTGCCGCTGACCCGGGCCGAATCCGCGCCGATCTGCCAGGACTGCCCCTCGCCGCCCGACGCGAGCGTGGACCTGAACATACGGCGCTCGTCGATGCCCTCTTCCGACTGATGACCAGTCCGCACGCCGCGGTCGAGGACATCTTGCCTTCCGCTCGCCCCGGCCAGGCGCCGGCGCACGAGCGGCCGTACCAGGTGCTTCCACACGTCGCGATCGGCGATCTGAGCGGACTCCTCAGCCACATCGCGCGCCAGGGCGGCCGAGAGGACCTGTACCAGGTCGCCCGCGAGCTTCAGCTCGAAGTGGACGATCTGCTGCCACTGGTCGAGGCGCTCGACATTCTCGGCCTCGGCGAGGCGCAAGAAGGCGACGCCCTGCTCACCGACATCGGGCGGATGTTCGCCGACGCGGACGTGCTCGAAGAAAAAGAGATCTTCCAGAGGCAGGCGCTCGAGAACGTCGCGCTGATCCGGCGCATCGTGCACGATCTGGAGGCGAGCCCGGACCGCAGTTTTCACGAGGACGCGTTGCTGGAGCAGCTCGAGCAGCACTTCAGTCCGCCGGAGGCGCGTCGACAGCTGGACACCGCGATCGACTGGGGTCGCTATGCCGAGCTGTTTGCGTACGACGACGATTCCGGCGAGTTTTATTTCGAAGACGAGGAACCCGCGCGGGAGCCACCTGAAGAAGTTCGCACCCGTGAGTGACGCGGGCTGCCGCTCGATCGGCCAGAGCAGTCAACTTCGCAAGTTGAACAATCTGGTAGCAACAGCGCCAGCCCGCTGACCGAAGCGAATACCAGCGGGTCACCGCTAAGTGACGCGGGCTGCCGCTCGACCAGCCAGAATAGTCAACTTCACAAGTTGAACAATCTGCAGGCAGCAGCGCCAGCCCGCTGACCGAAGCGAATGCCAGCGGGTCACCCGTAAGTCACGCCGGCTGCCGCTCGACCAGCCAGAATAGTCAACTTCGCAAGTTGAACAATCCGAAAGCAACAGCGCCAGCCCGCCGAACTGAGCGAACACCAGCGGGCCAGCCGTAACCCACGCGGGCTGCCGCTCGACCAGCCAGAATAGTCAACTTCGCAAGTTGAACAATCTGCAGGCAGCAGCGCCAGCCCGCTGACCGAAGCGAATGCCAGCGGGTCAGCCGTAAGTCACGCCGGCTGCCGCTCGACCAGCCAGAGCAGTCAACTTCGCAACTTGAACAATCTGGAACCAGCGGGCGCCAGCACGCTCAACTGAGCGAATACCCGCCGGTGATGCAGCTCACAGCCGCGCTGCAAGCCAGCGGCTATACTCCCGCCACCATGACAGCCGAGCAGCACCGTCTCATGCAAATGCGTTCCGCTCGTCTGTCCGCGCGGTCCTGAACCCGTTAAGCGCCGCCAGACGAGCCGCCCCGCCGTGTGCGGGGCTTTTTTTGCGCCCTCGCATACCCGCCGTCTGCACGACCACAAGGACCGACCGCCCGTGTATCTCACCACACCCATCTTCTACGCCAACGATCTCCCCCATATCGGCCACGCCTACGCGACGCTCGCCGCCGACACCATCGCTCGGTATCACCGCCTGCAAGGCCAGGAAGTGTTCCTGGTAACGGGCACCGACGAGCACGGCATCAACATCGAACGCATCGCCACACGCCAGAACATCACGCCCCAACAGCATGTCGATCGGATCGCCGCGACGTTCCAGGATCTCTGGCCGATCCTCGACGTCACGCCCAACCGATTCGTTCGCACCACCGAGCCGGCGCACACGCGTTCCGCGCTCGAGCTCTGGCGACGCCTGCAAGCCAGCGGCGATCTGTACCGCGGCACCTACGAAGGCGCGTACTGCCCCCGCTGCGAGGCATACTACCAGTCGAACGAGCTGACGCACGGAGGCTGCCCCATCCACGGCTTGCCGTGCGAAGACGTGCGTGAAGAAAACTGGTTCTTCCGACTTTCCCGTTACCAGCAGACGCTCGAGCACCTGGTCGGCGAAACCGACTTCGTTCAGCCGGCGACCGCTCGGAACGAGCTGCTAGGCGTGCTGCGAGAAGGTCTGCGCGATTTCTCGACGACTCGCGCGAACGTGCGCTGGGGGATCCCCGTGCCCGAATCCCCAGGCGAGGTGATCTACGTGTGGGTCGAGGCCCTGGCCAGCTATCTCACTGGGATCGGCTTCCCTGACGATCAGACGCATTTCGCACGCTACTGGCCCAGTGCGGTGCACCTGATCGGGAAAGAGATCCTGCGTTTTCACGGCCTGTACTGGCCTGCGTTGCTGCTCAGTGCGGGCCTGCCGGTTCCGACAAGGATCTTCGCCCATGGCTGGCTCACCAGAGAGGGTCGGAAGATCTCGAAGAGCACCGGTAACGGCATCGACCCCCTTCAGCTGGTCGAGCATTACGGCGCAGATGCGGTGCGCTACTACTTTTTGCGGACGGTGCCGTTCGGTCAGGACGGTGACTACACAGCCGCGAGTTTTCTTGGCACGTACAACGCGGACCTGGCGAACGACTTCGGTAATCTCGTTCAGCGCGCGACGACGTTGTTCGCACGCTACGGCTCGGCTCAGCCGGCGTCCGCGCCCAGCCGCCCTGAGTACCTGCTGCGGCAGGCCGCGGACCAACTGACGGCCGCCGTTTCCGAGGCATTCGACCGTTTCGCGCTGCATGAGGCCGCGCGCTCGATCAGCGCTTTCGTTCGGGAAGCCAACCGCTACATCGACACCACGGCGCCGTGGGACCTGGTCAAGCGGAACGACGGCGCTCGCGTCGCCTGCGTCCTGTCGCACCTGCTCGAAGCCGCCCGGGTCGCGGCGTGGTACTACACGCCGTTCCTGCCTCGCGCGGCAACCGAGGCACACCGGCGTATC
>JAFAPL010000018.1 GCA_019247135.1 Chloroflexota bacterium
AGTTCCAGGCGGTGCTGAAGGAGGGTCGAAAGCCGTTCCCGGAGCCAAAACCCTGGAACGTCCGCTGCCAGGAGCTCAACGATGCATACAGCCAGAACAGCGATCCGATCTGGCTTGACAAGCTCACTCCGGCCGACGGGATGAAGAAGCTCGACGACGCGGCGCAGAAGGTCCTCGACAAACCTCGCCCGTGACGGGGCTGCGCGCTGTCGTAGTCGGCGCCGGGTTCGCCGGCGAGGGCCACACCTTCGCGCTGCGTGAAAACGGCGTGACGATCGAGGCGATCTGTGCCCGTACGCCGTCAGCCGTCCAGGCCACCGGTGAGCGGCTGGGCGTGCCGCGCACCGCGACCGATTGGCGCGCGACGATCGACGAGATTCGCCCCGAGATCGTGTCGGTCGCAACGCCGGCCGGCGCGCACGCCGAGATCGTCGAGTACGCGCTGGCACGCGGTCACCACGTGTTCTGCGACAAGCCGCTCGCGCCGACGGCTGGCGCCGCCCGCGGACTGTACGACCTGGCAGTCGCAGCCGGCGTCAAACATGCGTACGCGGCCACCCATCGCTACGACCCGAGCGTCGCCTGGCTGGCCGAGCTGATTCGGGATGGCGCAATCGGCAGGGTTGGTGAGGTAGAGGGAACATTCCGCCGCCACGTTCACCCGCTGACGCCCTTCACCTGGTATGACTCGGTCGAGCAGGGCGGTGGCCTGCTGCATAATGCCTTGCCCCACTGGCTCGGGATCCTCCAGCGCGCGCTTGGCGGAGAACTGGAAGCGGTCGTGGGCGAGATCCGGCGGGTGCGGGAGCGGGCGCCAATCGTGCCCGGTATCCATGACTTCCGGGTGCGTGGTGCCCGGCGGCCGACCGCCGAAGAGGCAGCCGGACTCGAGTGGCACGAGTGCGACGCGGACTCCGGGTTCACCGCCCTCCTGCGCGTCGGTACGCGTGAGCCAGGGCGATCAGCTCAGGTGTCGATCTCGGCGACTGGACATCCGGCCGTCTGGCCGCCCAACGGCTGGCGCTTCCATGGCACACAAGGCAGCCTCATCGTCGACGGTCACTTTTCGTACACGATCAGGCGCGCCCGAGCCGGCGAGCCCCCCGACGCGTGGCAGGAGCTACCGGTGCCCGCGCACATCCTGGCTGACTATCCGACGCGCGGCGACGAGTTTCAGCGCAAGTGGACCGCTCTTGCGCGCGACTTCGTGGCCGATGTGCTCGGCTCCCCCCACGACAGCTACCTGACGTTCCGCGATGGCTGGCGCTTTCAGGAAGCCTTCGACGCGATCCGCGCCGGCCGTGGCTGGACGTGCATCCCCGCCTGACGCAGTCAGCAGCTACTTATCTGGGCGCAGCTCGGCGTGACCGGCGGCTGGCAAGCCGGCGCAACAGGACGCGATCCGGGCTAGAGTGCGCCTGCCTACGTGGTTTGAGAAGACGCTACGGCCTCGTTATAGGTGAAGCGCCGTAGGTACGTCCGCAGCCGTTCCGTGCGTGGCGACGTGAACATCGCCTGGGGGCTGCCCTCTTCTACGATCAGTCCTTCGTCCATGAACACGATCCTGTCGGCGACCTCCCGCGCGAACAGCATCTCATGCGAGACGAGAACCATGGTCATCCCTTCCTCCGCGAGCTGGCGAATGACCTGCAGCACCTCACCGACCAGTTCCGGATCCAGCGCCGAGGTGGCCTCGTCGAAGAGCATGATTTTTGGTTGCATGGCGAGCGCGCGGGCGATTGCGACGCGTTGCTGTTGACCGCCTGAGAGCTTCGACGGATAGCTGTCGACCTTGTCGCTCAGGCCAACCTTCTCCAGAAGGAAGCGGGCCCGGTCCCGGGCCTCCGGCTTCGACAACTTGCGGACCATCACCGGCGCAAGCATGACGTTGTCCAGCGCCGTCATATGCGGGAACAGGTTGAAGCTCTGAAAGACCATGCCGATCTCGGTGCGTAACTTCGCGATATCGCGTTCTGCCTGACGCGTTCGTCGTCCGTTGCGTTCGCGATATCCCACCAGCTGGCCGTCGATGTACACGTCGCCGCCCTGGTATTCCTCCAGGAAGTTGAGGCAACGGAGGAGCGTGGTCTTGCCTGAACCGCTCGGCCCAATGACGACAACGACTTCGCCGACGCGAACAGTCAAATCGACGCCGCAGAGGACCTCGTGGGTCCCGTACGATTTGCGCAAACCTTTGACGGCAATGATGGGACCACCGGCTTCTGTGTTGCCGCCAGCCTGTCCGTTGTGGATGGCCATCAGCCTCTAGTATGCGAAGCGGCGCTCGAG
>JAFAPL010000025.1 GCA_019247135.1 Chloroflexota bacterium
GCAGATGTACGTATAGCCGCTCTCCAAAGGCTCGAACCCCTTTTGAGATCGTCTCGAGGGGTGCTCGCGGCACGTAGCGCGCCACCCGGCGTAGTACCCTTCCGGTCTATGGCGGAGGCGGAACCGACGCAGCAACTCGTCGTCGTCGGGGCCTCAGCCGGGGGCATTGACGCCCTGTCGACACTGGTCGGCACGCTGCCGCGGGACTTTCCAGCTCCCATTCTGGTCGCCCTGCACCTCGACCCGTCCCGATCGAGCCATCTGGCTGAGATCCTTGCGCGACGCTCGACGCTGCCGGTGCAAACCGTCGAGGATCAGCAGCAGCTCGATGCGGGAACTGTGTACGTTGTCCCCTCCGATCGACACGTCCAACTGGTCGAGGGTCGAGTCCAACTGCACGCGGACCACACGCGCGGCCGGCCGACTCCCTCGATTGACCTGCTGCTGTCGAGCGCGGCAGACAACGTTGGCGAGCAGCTCATCGCCGTGATTCTGACGGGGCTGGGGTCGGATGGCGCCGACGGGGCGCGGCATGTCAAGGAGCTGGGCGGCGCCGTCGTCATTCAGAATCCGCAGACCGCGGCACACCCCGACATGCCCCTGTCACTCGCCCCGACAACCATCGACGTGGTCGCCGAACTCGACGCCATCGGGCCACTCCTGGGCGAGCTGGTGGCGGGCTCGTACGTCGAAGTGCAAGCCGACGACGAGCGTCGGCTGCGCACCCTGCTCGATCAGATCCGTACGCGCAGCGGCATCGACTTCAGCAGCTACAAGGAGCCCACGATTCGCCGCCGTTTGCAGCGGCGCATGCTCGACACCAACAACCAGACCCTCGAGCAATATGCGCGCTACTTGCGGCGGCACCCCGAGGAATATGAGCGGCTCGCCGCCAGCTTCCTCATCAAGGTAACCGACTTCTTCCGCGACCCGGATCTGTTCACCTATTTGCGGGAGCAGGTCCTGCCACGTGTGATCGACGATGCGCGCGACCGCGGCAATGAGCTCCGTCTGTGGTCGGCCGGGTGCGCTACTGGCGAGGAGGCGTACTCGCTCGCCATCCTGGTAGGCGAATTGCTCGGAGACGAGCTGAACAACTTCACCGTGCGCATTTTCGCGACCGATCTGGATCCTGAGGCCGTCGGTTTCGCACGCCGCGGTGTGTATCCGAACTCCGCGCTCAAGAACGTCCCCGAGGAAACTCGGCTGCGCTACTTCACTCAACTCGACTCCGCCTGGGAAGTGCGCAAGCAATTGCGAAGCATGGTCGTTTTCGGGCACCACGATCTTGCTCAGCGGGCGCCGTTTCCACGCATCGACCTGGTGTTGTGTCGAAACGTCCTGATCTACTTCACGCCCGAGCTCCAGCGACGCTCACTGCAGTTGTTCGCATTTGCGCTCCGCGAAGATGGCTACCTGGTCCTCGGCAAAGCCGAAGGCAGTTCACCGTTGCCAGAGTACTTCCAGCTGGTGCAGCCGAAGCTGAAGGTGTTCCGCCGTCATGGCGAACGGGTGCTGATTCCACCCTCTCGCATTCGGGACGCGGTACCCGAGCCCAACGCGGCTCTGCCGGGGGTAGGCCGCCCGGTCCTCGCCGGCATGGACCGCGAGCTGGCGCGCGCACACGCACGTAGCGCGAGCGGCCAGCCCGCGCTCGACCGCTCCGAGCAGGTGCTGTTCGAGCTACCGGTCGGCGTCGTCGTGGTTGACGCGCGGTACGACATTCAGCATATCAATGCCACCGCCCGCCGCCTGCTCGGAATCCACACTCCAGCCATCGGTGAAGACCTCGTGCACATCGCGTATCGGCCGCTGGGCGGCCCACTCCGCGATGCTATCGACGCCGCGCAACGTGGCGAACACTGGCGACGCGTGCACGAGGTCACGTCCCTGCCGGATACGCCCAACGAAGTCCGCCATTTCGAACTGTGCTCGTTCGTGGCTCGCGGCGAGGCCGGCGAACGGGAGCCACTCGACCTGGTCGTGGTCATGATCTCTGACGTGACGGATCGCGAGCGCGAGCTGCGCGAGCGGCGCGTGGCTGCGGCGGACGCGGACGCACGCGCAAGCCGGTTGCAGGAATTGCTCGATCAGTCGACCCGCTCGGTCCGCGAGCTGCAGAAGGCCAATCAAGACCTGGCTATGGCAAACGCCGGGCTGCGTGGGACCAACGAAGAGCTGCTGGTTGGAAACGAAGAAGCACAAGCGGGCATGGAAGAGATCGAGACCCTCAATGAGGAGCAGCAAGCGACCAACGAGGAGCTCGAAACACTCAATGAAGAGCTGCAGGCAACCGTCGAAGAGCTGAACGCGACCAACGAAGACCTCGAGGCGCGAAGTGGCGAGCTCGAGGAGCAGGCCGCAGCACGTGAGAGCCTGATACACGCGGTTGACGAGCAGCGTCAGAGACTCGAAGCTGTGCTTGGGAGCATGTTGGCCGCGGTGGTGATGGTCGACGACAATGGCGCACCGGTGCTGACGAACCAGGCCTTCAGAGAGCTCTTTGGCGACCAGCTGCCGCCGCTCGAAGACACGAACGGACGGCGCTTACCCGCCGCGGCGCATCCCGGGCGCATCGCTGCGCGTGGCGAGACATTTACACGCGCGTTCACGATCGAACGTGACGATGGCACGCGGCGTTACTTCGAGGCGAGTGGTGGGCCCATTCGTGGTGACGGCGGGCGTGGTGGAGTCGTCGTCATAACGGATGTGTCGGATCGCAGCTTGCGCGAGCTCCAGGAGCAGTTCGTCGCGCTTGCCAGCCATGAGCTGCGTACTCCGCTGACCGCCTTGCGTGGCTCTTTGCAGATGCTGCAACGCGCTTTGGGAGCTCACGGCGAACCTCGGCTCGTCCGTCAGCTCGAGACAGCGGTGACCCAGACGCGATTGCTTCAAGACATCGTCCAGGACCTCGCCGATGTGGTGCGCCTGCAGACGGCCAAACTGTCGGTTGTGCGCGACCGTGTTGATCTCGTGGACATTACCCGGCACGCCGTCGACCTGGCACGACCTATGGACTCGACGCAGGAGCTGCGCATGGATGCGCCGTCCGGGCAGGTGTTGATCAACGGAGACACACGGCGCCTGCAACAGGTCGTGGTGAACCTGGTCGCCAATGCTCTGCAGCACGGGGCCAGCCCGCGCGGTGTTGACGTGCGCGTCCGAACAGAAAACGGAATGGCTGTCCTCGAGGTGACCGACTATGGCGCAGGTATTGCACCAGAAAATCGCCAGCACGTGTTCGACCGGTTCTTCCACGTAGATACCTCAGGCGGGCCAACTGGGCTCGGCCTCGGCCTGTACCTCGCGAAGTCGATCGTGGTCGCGCACGACGGGACCATCGACGTCGACTCCAATTCAGGCAAACCAGGCACGACGTTCATCGTGCGCCTGAGTCTGGCGGAACCCTCGCCATGAGCAATAGTTCACACGGGCACGACATCGTCGTTGTTGGCGCGTCAGCCGGGGGTGTCGAAGCTCTGCGAGAACTGGTCGCGGGCCTACCGGCTGAGTTGCCAGCGGCCGTTTTCGTGGTCTTGCACATTCCGCCGAACGCTCCGAGCGCGTTGCCCATGATTCTCGACCGCGCCGGCCCGCTGCCAGCCGTAACCGCGGAAGACCGTATGCCGATCAAGCGGGGCCACATTTACGTCGCTCCACCGAATCGGCACCTTCTGGTCCATGCGGGCCATACGGCGCTGCGAGCCGGGCCGCGCGAGAATAGCGCGCGACCATCTGTGGACGTCCTGTTTCGTAGTGCCGCGCGCTCGTATGGCGCTCGCGTTGTGGGGATCGTGCTGTCAGGCACCCTGCACGACGGCGCGCTGGGTCTGGCTGCCGTCAAGATGCGGGGCGGCGTCACCATCGTCCAGGACCCGGATGAGGCCCTGTTCCCAGGCATGCCACGCAGCGCCCTGAGCACCGGCCCGATCGACTACTGCTTGCGCGCCAGGGATATCCCGGCCCGGCTCGACGAACTCAGCATGCACACCCTTACTGCACCCGAGCCACTTGCCATGCAGAACTCAAACTCGGAACCGAACGAACCCATGACCTACGCCGCTGATGAACCCGATGCACGGGGAAGCCCGAAGCTGCACAACGCCGCTTCGGGCTTCACCTGCCCAGAGTGTCATGGCTCGCTGTGGGAGCTCAGGGAGGGTGACAGCTTGCGCTTCGAGTGCCGCGTCGGCCACACGTACAGCCTGGACGCACTCGTGGTCGAGCAGGGCGACGCCGTGGAAGCCGCTCTGTGGTCGGCTGTGAATGCGCTCAAGGAGCGCGCCGCGGTGCAGCGGCGAATCGCTAACACGGATCGGCGTAACACTGGAGCGCACGCGGAACGCGCCGAACTGACCGAGCAGCAGGCGGGTGCATTGCTGGACTTGCTGCGCCGGCTCATAGCTGACGGAGCGGTAGGCTGACTGTTATGAATAAAGGTGTGGTGTGGAACGGGCGCGCGGCATCGGACACCGTGGCTCAAAACTGGAGCATTGCAGTCAGGAACTACCGCCAATCGCTGGACACGTATCGGCGCGTTCTGAACTTGCGTGCTCGGCGCGCAGCGTCCTCGAGTCAGCCGATGGCGGTACCAAGCATCCAGCCTCCTGGACCAGCCACGCAGCAGCCCATCGGCAAGCCGGCCGGCTTGACTGGCCGAGAGTGCGAGGTCGCGAGTCTCCTCGTTCTCGGATACACAAACACGCAAATCGCGGAGGCGCTGGTGATCACCCCTGGCACCACCGCCAACCACGTCGCGCATATCCTGGCCAAGCTGGGCGTCGTGAATCGGTCCCAGGCCGTCGCGCGGCTGTTGCACACCGGTTTCGGCGCGTAGCCTGGCGCAAGCCGCGCCGCGCGTTCGGCGTCTCTGAGTAGCCTTTCGCCACCTCGAGACTCCACATAGTCGCGGGCTGGCTCGCGCTTCCTCTCCTTTGTTCATTTAACAATCTTGACTCAGTCACATCTTTGGCGAGACACTGTCAATGTTGAACAGTGTCTCGCTCGAGCCCGCTGCCGCCTTGCGCAGCGTCGGCCTGCGGGTCACGGCGCCACGCCTGGCGGTACTCGCGGCGCTGCTGGCAGGCGCGCCTCACTCGAGCGTTGACACGGTCGTCAACGCCGTGCGTGAGCACCTCGGGGATAGCTCGGCTCAGACCGTCTACAACGTGCTGCGCACCTTCCTCGACGTTGGCCTGGTACGTCGCATCGAGCCTGCCGGGCGCCCCGGCCTGTACGAGTTGCGCGTCGGCGACAATCATCACCACATCGTGTGTCGGTCGTGCGATGCCATCGTGGATGTCCCGTGTGCGGTTGGCGAGAGCCCGTGCCTGACAGCGGCCGATGACTCGGGTTACGAGATCGACGAAGCCGAGGTCATTTACTGGGGCCGGTGCCCCGCGTGTACGTCCAGAGCAAGCAGCGCTTAGACAACCACAACACTTACTGAGGAGGGACCCACGTGTCCGAGACGGATCTGACTGAGAAGAAGGCCAACACCGCGAGTACCAGCGAGAGTGAGAACCCCGCAATCCCAGCTCCGACTCTCAAGCAGACTCGGCCCAGGTCCAACCAGGACTGGTGGCCGAATCAGCTGGACCTGTCGATGCTCCATCGTCACTCCGAGCGTTCCAATCCGATGGACCAGGACTTCAACTACGCCGACGCGTTCGAGAGTCTGGACGTCGAAGCGCTGAAGCGCGATCTCATGGAGGTGATGACCACGTCGCAGGACTGGTGGCCGGCCGACTACGGCCACTATGGCCCGCTGTTCATCCGCATGTCCTGGCACGCCGCGGGCACGTATCGCATCGCGGACGGTCGCGGCGGTGGCGGTCAGGGCGCGCAGCGATTCGCCCCGCTCAACAGCTGGCCCGACAACGCCAGCCTCGACAAAGCGCGCCGCCTGCTCTGGCCCGTCAAGCAGAAGTACGGTCCGCAGATCTCGTGGGCCGACCTGCTGGTGTTCGCCGGCAACGTCGCGATGGATTCCATGGGCTTCAAGACCTTCGGCTTTGGATTCGGCCGTCCGGACATCTGGGAGCCCGACGAGATCTTCTGGGGCCCCGAAGATACGTGGCTGGGAGATGAGCGCCATAGTGGCGAAGGACAGATGGAAGGTCCCTTCGCCGCCGACCACATGGGCCTCATCTACGTCAATCCGGAGGGACCGGGCGGCGATCCGGACCCCGCGCTTTCGGCGAGGTACATCCGCGAAACGTTCCGCCGCATGGCGATGAACGACGAAGAGACCGCCGCGCTCATCATCGGCGGCCACACGTTCGGTAAGACGCACGGGGCTGTCAGTGCGGAGTACATCGGTCCGGAGCCCGAAGCTGCGCCGATTGAGCAGCAAGGGCTCGGATGGAAGAACAGTTACGGTACCGGCAACAACGGCGTCACGGTCACCAGCGGCCTCGAAGGCATCTGGACCAACAACCCGACCAGGTGGGACAACGGATTCCTGGAGAACCTGTTCAAGTACGACTGGGAGCTGACCACGAGCCCCGGTGGTGCCAAACAGTGGATTCCGAAGAATCCCGAGGCCCAGGGAACGGTTCCGGATCCATTTGACGCTTCGAAGCGGCATGCACCCACGATGCTGACGACAGACCTCGCGCTGAAGGTAGATCCAATTTACGGGCCGATCGCGAAGCGCTTCTATGAGCACCCGGAGGAACTCGAAGACGCGTTCGCCAGGGCCTGGTACAAACTGCTGCACCGCGACATGGGCCCCCTCTCGCGCTACCTCGGCCCGTGGGTGGCGGAACCGCAGATCTGGCAGGATCCCGTCCCCACGCTCGATCACGAGATGATCGGCGACGCGGACATCGCCACGCTCAAAAGCAAGCTTCTCGGATCCGGACTGTCCATCCCGCAGCTGGTCTCCACTGCCTGGAACGCGGCCGCAAGTTTCCGCGGCACCGACAAGCGTGGTGGGGCGAACGGAGCACGGATTCGCCTGGCGCCACAGAAAGACTGGGAGGCGAACGAGCCTGCCGAACTGGCCACGGCCCTCCAGAGACTCCAGCAGGTCCAGCAGGACTTCAACGGTTCAGGGGCTGGCACAAAGAAGGTCTCCCTTGCCGACCTGATCGTGCTCGGCGGATGTGCCGCCGTGGAGCAAGCAGCCAGGAACGCCGGCTTCAACATCACGGTCCCGTTCGCACCCGGGCGTACGGACGCTTCGCAGGAGCAAACAGATGTGGAGTCCTTCGCGGTGCTGGAGCCGACCGCGGACGGCTTCCGCAACTATTTCCGAGGCGGAACGTTGTCGCCGGAGGGTGCCTTGCTGGAGCGAGCCTTCATGTTGAATCTGACGGCTCCCCAGATGACGGCTCTCATCGGTGGCATGCGCGCCCTGAATGCGAATTTCGGCCACTCCAAGCATGGCGTGTTCACCGATCGGCCTGAGACGCTGACCAACGACTTCTTCGTGAACCTGCTCGACATGCGCACGGAGTGGAAGCCGTCCACCTCGACGCAAGGCGTGTACGAAGGTCACGATCGCGCCACCGGCCAGCTCAAGTGGACCGCCACCGCGGTGGACCTCGTCTTCGGATCGAACTCTCAGCTCCGGGCTGTGGCGGAGGTGTACGCCAGCGATGCCTGGAAGGAGAAATTCGCGCGTGACTTCGTCGCGGCGTGGGACAAGGTGATGAATCTCGATCGCTTCGATCTCGCCCGCTCGCGCCAGACTGCGCGCAATGGCCGCGTGGCCGCGTCCGCCTAGCCTGACAGCACCGTCGGTACAGACCGCTCCGGAAAGCATCCGGAGCGGTCGCGTACCGCCGCACGCGAACGCATCCAACACTGACAATGCCGGAGTCTCGCCCGCGCGCACGCGATCTCGGGCTCCACATCGGACCATTCAGTCCGGGTCCACACAACGCGATCACCGACGTACCAGGCATTCGCGTTGGACACATCACGCTGATCTCTGGTGACGGGCCGCTGCGAATCGGCCACGGTCCGGTCCGCACCGGTGTGACGGCGATCGTGCCTCCGGGCGACGATTGGTACGCGGAGCCGGTCGAAGCCGGCAATTTCGTGTTCAACGGAGCCGGCACCACGACTGGGCTGTCGCTGATCGACGAGTACGGGCGCATCGAGACGCCGGTCCTGCTGACCAATACGCTCAGCGTTGGGGCGGTCTACGAAGGTATTGTCCGCTACATGGTGCAGCGTACCTTCGCTCCGCGTGGCGTCGTGCCGTGGTTCAATCCGGTCGTCGGCGAGACTGCCGACGGTTTTCTCAATGACATTGGCGGTTTGCACGTGCGGCCGGAGCACGCGGTGGAAGCGATTGACGTGGCAGCCACGGGCGATGTCGAGGAAGGCGCGGTTGGCGCCGGGACCGGGACCGGCGCGTTCGGTTTCAAGGGCGGCATCGGAACGTCGTCCCGCGTCGTGGACATCGGGGGCGAGCAGGCCGTCATTGCCACGCTCGTGCAATCGAATTTTGGGGGGCGGCTGAGCATCGATGGGGTGCCGATGGCCGACGTGCAGCGCTCGGTAGGGCGGCCTGCGCCGCCCGCCGCGGGCGCGTCGCTGATGATGATCGTTGCCACCGATCTGCCGCTCTCGAACCGACTGTTGAACAGACTCTCCAAGCGCGCAACGCTGGGTATGGCTCGCACCGGGTCCAGCGGCGGCCACGCGAGCGGTGATTATGTGATCGCCTTTTCGACCACTTATCGCGCCGAAGACGCCATGCCCCTCGCGCGGCGCGAGATCGCCCGCAACGAGCAGGCCATCGACATCGCCTTCGGGGCCGTCGCGGACGCAACAGAAGAGGCGATCTTGAATTCGCTTTTCCGAGCGCACACGGTCGTCGGGGCGGACGGCAACGCGCTGCAGGCGCTGCCGATCGAGCCCGTCGTTGATCGCCTTCGTCAGGCAGGCCGGCTGTGAGCATCCAACCGTAAACTTCTGAAAAACATGTCTCCTCAAGAGCTCGTCGAGGAGTTCACGGCGAGCCAGCCATACGAACTAGATGACTTTCAGCTAGACGCGAT
>JAFAPL010000619.1 GCA_019247135.1 Chloroflexota bacterium
TCCAGTACTACGAGGCGCTGGGCGAGCGGGCGATCTGGGCCGGCGGCTGGAAGGCCGTCACCACCCACCAACCTATGGCCGACACCGGCGACTTCGCCGGCGACGCCTGGGAGCTGTTCCACACCGACGCCGACCCCGGCGAGACGCGCAACCTGGCCCAGGAGCACCCGGACAAGCTCCAGGAGCTCATCCAGCAGTGGTGGGCCGAGGCCGCCCGGCACGACGTGCTGCCACTGGACGACCGCGCTCAAGAGCGCCTGGGGCAGCTCGGCCGCGGCCGAACACGCATAGTCCTGTACCCGCACGCGGCGCCGGTGCCGGGCGTGGTCGCCCCGCGCGTGCTCAACACCGCTCACACCATCACCGCCGAGGTCGAGATCCCGGCCGCGGGCGCCGAGGGGGTGCTGGTCTCATGCGGCTCTCGGTTCGGCGGCTACGCCCTGTTCGTGCAGGATGGCCGGCTGACGTACGTGCACAACTACCTCGGGCTGGAGGAGTTCACCCTGCGCGCCGAGGCGCCGCTGCCCAGTGGACAGGCCACGCTGCGGCTCGAGTTCACGGTCACGGGTATGCCGGACCTCGCCCAGGGCCGCGGCACGCCAGGGCAGGCGCGGCTGTTCGTCGATGACCAGCCGGTGGGCGAGCTGGCCTTGCCGTACACGGTCCTTGTCGCCGTCGACCCGAACCAGGGCCTGACCGCCGGACGAGGAGGCCCGCTGGCGGTGGCGAGCGGCGTGACCGGTCCGTTCCCGTTCACGGGCAGCCTCAAGCAGGTCGTCCTCGAGGTCCAGCCTTCGCCGCTGCAAGCCATGTCGCCGGCCGATTTGCAGAAGCTGCTCGCCGCTGAGCGGCAGATGGCCATGGCGCAGCAATGACGCACAGCCGCATGAGGCCGGGCCTCGGCCGCGATGTCGTGGCCGGCCTCACGGTTGCCATCTCGTGTGTGCCGCAGGCGATCGCCTGCGGCACGCTTGTCGGTGTCAGCCCGGTCTACGGGCTGTCGGCGGCCAGCGTCGGTGCGATTGCCGGCGGTCTGCTCACCGCGACGCCGCTGCTCGTCATCACCGTGACCAATGCCACCGCGCTGACCGCCGGGCAGGCTCTCTCCGGCATCGCGGCCGCGGACCGCGAGCAAGCCCTGTTCGCTCTCGTCTGCCTGACGGGGCTGATCCAGGTCGCAGCCGGCGTCCTGCAAGCGGGCAAGCTGACCCGCTTCGTCTCCTACGCGGTAATGACCGGCTTTCTGGGCGGCATCTCGCTAATCATCGTTCTCGGCCAGCTCGGCCAGTTCGCCGGCTTCGACGCGCGGGGCGGCAACAAGCTGGCCCAAACGCTCGACCTGCTGCTGCACGTCCGCTCTATCGACCTCCGCTCATTCGTGACCGGGCTCCTCGCGCTTGTCCTCGCCGAGCGCCTGCCGCGCACCCGCCTCGGAGCCCCGGGGATGCTTGTCGCTCTGGCGGCGCCGTCGGCAGTGGCCGCGCTGCTCGGCTGGAGCAGCGTACAGACGATGGCCAGCCAGCCCGGTCCCGCCGCGGCGCTGCCAATGCCTGGCTTGCCGAGCCTGATGAGCGTGTCGCCGGACCTGGTCAGCGCGGCGTTGGCGATGGCGCTGATTACACTCGTCCAGGGCGCCGGGGTGGCCGAGGGGCTGCCGAAGCCGGGCGGCGCGCCACCAGGCGTGTCGCGCGACTTCCTGGCCCAGGGTGTCGCCAACGTCGCCGCCGGCCTCTGCCAGGGGCTGCCGGTCGGCGGCTCCACCGGCCAGTCGGCGCTCAGCGTCAGCGCCGGGGCACAGACTCGCCTCGCCTCGATCCTGGCCGGGGTGTGGGTGGCCGTCATCGCCGTGGTGTTGGCGCCGGTAGTTGGCCGGATCGCGCTGCCGGCACTCGCCGCCATGCTGATCGTGGCCGGCTGCAAGTCGTTTCCCGCGCACGCGGCGCTCGCGGTCTGGCGCACTGACCCCGCCGGCCGGCTCGCGCTGCTGGTCACCTTCGTCGCCACTCTCGTGCTGCCCATCCACTGGGCCGTGGGGCTGGGCGTCGCGCTCTCAGGGCTGCTCACAGCCTTCCAGAGCTCCACGGACATCGCCCTGGTCGAACTGCGGCCGCTGCCCGACGGCGGCTTCGGCGAGCAGCCAGCTCCTGCCCAGCTGGCGGACGCCGCGGTGACCATCCTCGACATCTACGGCAGCCTGTTCTCGGCCTCGGCCTGGACGCTCGAACGCCTGCTGCCGACGCCCGGCCAGCGGTCCGTGCTGGTGCTCAGACTGCGCGGCCGCGCCCACCTGGACGCCACGTTCTTGCGCGTGCTGGGCGCCTATGCCTCACGTCTGACCGCCGCTGGCGGGCGCCTGTACCTGGCCGGCGTTGGAGACCAGGCCAGGAACCAACTGGCGCTGGGCTCGGCGACCTCGCCGAGCATCGTTGTCGAGCCGGCCTCGCCGGCGCTGCTGGAGTCGGTCAGGCGCGCCCTGGCCGCGGGCACAGAGTGGCTCGGCGCCTGACCCGCCAGATCAACCTTTCGGTAGATGCGCGTCGCGCGCCGGGCGGGCACGCTCACACGGTATGACCCAGCACTGTTGCGCGACCGGCCGAACTCGCTCGGGTGATCCAGTGGAGATCTCCAGCCTGGGCTCAGGCCTGGCCGGCTCGACTGAGGGCATGGTCCGTCTGCCCGGCGGCAGTTTTCTGATGGGCAGCGATGACCCCGAGAGCTATCCCGCCGACGGAGAAGGACCTGTCCGCCGAGTACGGCTGCGCCCGTTCTGGATGGACGCCACGGCGGTCACGAATGCCTGCTTTCTCCAGTTCGTCGAAGCCACCGGCTACCTTACCGAGGGTGAGCGCGAGGGCTGGTCGTTCGTCTTCCACCTGCTGCTGCCCGGCGATTTCCCGCCGACGCGCGCGGCGGCCCCGGCGCCCTGGTGGCGGCAGGTCTTCGGGGCCGACTGGCGCCATCCCGAGGGGCCACACTCGCACATCGCCGACCGCCCGGATCATCCGGTTGTGCACGTCTCCTGGCGCGATGCTGCCGCCTACTGCCGCTGGGCGGGCAAGCGCCTGCCCAACGAGTCCGAATGGGAGTACGCCGCGCGCGGCGGGCTGGAACAGCGGCGCTTTCCCTGGGGCGACGATCTCACACCCGAAGGGAAGCACCGCATGAACGTCTGGCAGGGCACCTTCCCCATGCTCAACACCGCTGAGGATGGCTTCGTGGGAACGGCCCCCGTCGATGCATTTCCACCCAACGGTTACGGGCTGTACAACATGACCGGCAACGTCTGGGAGTGGTGCGCCGACTGGTTCAGTCCGACTTTTCACCTGGACGCGGACGGCGACAATCCGAGCGGGCCTCCGGCTGGCGAGCAGAAGGTCATGCGGGGTGGCTCATACCTGTGCCACCAGTCCTACTGCCGCCGTTACCGCTGTGCGGCGCGCAGCTCGAACACACCGGAGAGCACCGCCGGGAATCTCGGCTTCCGCTGCGCCCTCTCAACCCTTTGATACAAGGTTCTCCTGACCCGCCCAGGTGCGACTCACTTGACCAGCAGCAGCGCATCGACAGCGGTGTAGCCGCTCGAGCCATACAGCACGGGGTTGACATCCAGTGATGCGATCCAGTCTCGGCCCGCCGCCGCGAGTCGGCCAGCGCTGACCAGGATCCCCGATAGCGCCGGGAGGTCCCAGGCCGGCAGTCCACGGAAACCGTGTAGGACCTTCAGGCCGCGGAACTCGTCAATCAAATCGCGGGCTTCCTCCACATCGAATGGCGCCATTCGGCCACCGACACGGTTGAGCGCCTCAACGAAGACGCCTCCCAGGCCAAAAACGACCATCGGACCCAGCTCCGTTGTGCCGTTGATCCCGACGAAGACCTCGGCTGTTGATTGGACCATCGGCTGCACGGCGATCACGGGCGAGAGGCCGTGTGCGCCCGCGATGTGCCACAAATCGTCCACGATGGTCGTCAGTACTTCACTGGTCACGCTGACGCGAACAGCACCATACTCGGTGCGGTGGGCCACGTTGGCCAGCTTGACGACGTATGGCTCAGCAAACTCGATCTGGATACGGCCTGGATCGCTATCGCCGCTAAGCAGGGTGTAATCGGCGACGGGGATGCCGACCCGACGGAGGATCCGCATCGTCGCGTCAAAGGGCAGCATGTCGCCTTCGGGCGTGCGGACGGTCGTGGTCTGCGGACGATCAAACACCTCGGGAATTTGGGGCCGCTCTCTCCCCAGTTGGCGATTGCGATAGCGTACGAAGCTACCGATGGTCTGCAGGCCCCGCAGAGTCGGCCGTAGCCCACTTCCCAGGGCGAGCGCCTTGCTTTCGAACCGGCTGCTCCAGGGAGGAGGAGGGCCTGCGATATTGGCCAGGACAACCGGTTTGTTTTCAAGCTGCGCCACCTCGGCCAGGTCTGTCACCAGCGTGTGAACATGTCCATCCTCCTCTCTTGTGAGCGGTCGAGGCACGAGGAAGGCGTCGATATCGGGTGAGCTGATGTAGTGTTCCATTACCTCGCGCCAGCGCGAGATTCCTCCACCGGTGGCGACATCCAGCGGGTTCGCGACGTGGGTCGCCGGGAAACGCTCCTGTACCCAGGGCAGAAGGTGTTCGAGCGCGGGAACCGGAATGCCCTCCTGAGAGGCGACGTCATAGGCCTGAGACGCGTAGCCGCCCGTCGTCGACACCACGCCCAATGCCTGGACCGGCGACCAGCGCTCGCGTGGGATCTTGTCGATCAGCGCTAGCCGATGGCCGAGCTCCTCCGCGTCATACGCCATCGAAACCCCGTGCTGGCGGAGAGCGACGTCATAGACCCAGGCGTCTCCAGTCAACGCGCCGGTGTGAGCGGCGGCCATCTGTCGAGTGCGCTCGTTGCGTGCCAGCTTGACAGCAACTACCGGTTTTCCCGCCGCGATCGCACGATCAATGGCCGCAAAGAAGCACGCCGGTCGGCGGACCTTCTCGATCACGAGCGCGATCGCCCTCGTGCCCGGATCCTCCGCCAGGTAGCAGGCGAAGTCGGCCATGTCGCTGGCAGCCTCGTTGCCAGACGAAATCAACAAGTTAAAGCCGGCGCCCAACGCGTTGCCGGTCATGGTGACGCCCGAAAGCATGGCACCGCTTTGGGAAATGACGGAGAGACCGCCGACTGTGTGCGCCTCTCGATTCGCCATCGATAGGCGTATGCCAGCGGGCACGTTCTCGAAGCCGAGACCGTTTGGACCGATCACCGCGAAGCCGGCTGAGTGGGCGGCGGTGCTCAGCCGCTCCTGAAGCCGCGCGCCCTCGGCGCCGATCTCGGCAAAGCCGTTGGCGATCACGACCATGCCACCGATGTTCAGGGTCGCGGCTTCCCCGGCAAGCTCCACCGAGCGCTCCGCATTCATCACGCTCATGACGCAGTCAATCGGCCGGCCGAGATCTGTCAGCGTGCGCGCCGTGGGTCGATTCATGACGTGTTCGCAGCGTGGGTTGACGATGAAGACCTCGCAGCCGCTGGTGAAGGTCGGGCGAACGCATTTCACGAGGCGCGCGTTGTTGTCGCTGAGCCCAACGATCGCGATAGAGCGTGGCTTGAGCAACCGGTCGAGCGCGGCTCGATCGTTCAGTGACAAGATCCTATCCAGTAGTCACAGTTGCGGTTCTCTGCGCGACATCGTGCCCTCCTCGGCTCGGCCGCGGCACAGGCAGCACCTCGTGGGCTCACATTTTGCCGCGGAACGCCACAGGCCGCGCGCAACACCCGAGCTCCAGGTCGCGGAGTTGTCGGTAGCGTGGGGACACCAATGTCGAGACTGGCCGACCGCTGTCGCCGAGCGCGAGAATAGCCGGGCTAGGGAGATCTTGCTGGTGACTGAGACCCTCGGTTCCCGATCGTCTTCCGCCACCGGAGCGAGCCTGCGATCGGAAGGCGACGCTCCGGTTTGGGACATGCTCCCAAGCAAGATCAACGTACCCGTAGTACGCCAACACCTCGTCGCCCGGCCGGGCCTGCATCAACGCCTCGACGCCGCGCTGGCGACCAGCGTGTCACTGGTCGCCGCGCCGGCCGGCTTCGGCAAGACAACACTTCTAGTCGATTGGGCCGCCCGCTTCGACGGTCGCCAGCGGGTGGCCTGGCTATCGCTCGAAGAAGCCGACAACGACCCGACCCGCTTCTGGACGGGCCTCGTCTCGGCCTTGCGGTCTGCGCAGCTTGAGATCAGCGTCGCGCCGGCCTTGCTGCGCGACGAACATTCGCACGAGAGCGTCGTCCAGCAGCTGCTGGGCGAAGTAGTCTCGCTACGCGAGCAGGTAGTCCTGGTCCTGGACGACTATCACGTGATTCAAACAGCCGCGATCCACGCGGGCATGCGCTACCTGATCGAGCACCTGCCGGCGCAGCTGCACCTGGTGATCAGCTCGCGGTCCGACCCGCCACTGCCGCTAGCCCGCCTGCGGGCGAACGGCCAGCTCGCCGAGCTGCGGGCCATGGACCTGCGCTTCTCGCTGGCGGAGTGCGAAGTCTTCCTGGGCGCAGTGATGGGCCTGGCCCTGTCTGGCGAACAGGTTAAGGCGCTGGACGCGCGCACCGAGGGCTGGCCCGCTGGCTTGCAACTCGCCGCGCTGTCTCTGCGGGAGCGCCGGGATGCTTCGGCAGCGATCGTCGGCTTCACGGGCACCCACCGCTTCATCATCGACTATCTGGTCGAGGAGGTGCTGTCGCGCCTGCCGGCCTCGGTGCAGACCTTTTTGGGTCAGACCTCGATCTTGCGCCAGCTGAGCGGCCCGCTCTGCGATGCCGTCACGGAGGGCGTCGACGGTGCGCGTACGCTCGAAGAGCTGGAACGAGCGAGTTTATTTGTGACCGCCATTGACGACGAGCATCGCTGGTATCGGTACCACCAGTTGTTCGCCGATACGCTGCGACATCGCCTCGAGCGCCAGGATGCGTCCATCGTCCCAGCGCTCCACCGGCGCGCCAGCCTCTGGTATGCGAGCCAGGGCGTGATGGAGGAAGCGGTGGAGCATGCCCTGGCCGGCGCTGATTGGGACGCAGCTGCCGACCTGATGGATCCGCTCTTTCGCGTGCTCCTGCATCGGGGCGAACAAGCGACGCTCCGCCGCTGGTTGGAGGCGGTCCCTGTTGAGGTCCGTCAGATGCAACCGGCCCTCAGCGGCCGTTACGCGCTCGCGTTGCTCTACGCCGGCGAGCTGAACCGATTGGGTCAGTACCTACCGCCAGCCGAAGCAGCCGCTGAAGGCAACGCTCACCTGCAAACCCTGGGTGTCCTGTTCGGTGTTCACGCACAGCTCGCCTGCCTGCTCGATGATCAGCAATCGGCGACCGACCGTGCTCAACGCGCGCTGTCACTGCTGGCGCCCGGCGACAGGAATCGGTCGATGGCGCTGCTGGCGTTGGGCACCGTTGCCACGCGGCAGGGCGAGCTGGCTAGGGCTGAGCAGGCGCTCGGCGAGGTGGTGGGTATTACCCGCAGCACTTTTGCACCGATGGCGACATTTCAGGTGCACACGCTAGTGGGTCACATGGAGGTCGCGGCCGGCCGCCTGCGTCGGGCCGCGGCCTCGTACACCAGGGCATTGGAAGAGGTAGGCGAACGGTCTCTGGCGATGCGCGAGCAAGCACTGCTGGGGCTGGCCGGCATCCTCTGCGAGTGGAACCGCCTCGGTGAGGCGGATGCGCACCTCGACCGGGTCATGGAGAGCCGCCAAAAGCGCGGTCGGCGCTCGGAAAGCCCGCCGGTCCGGGTCTCGCTGGCGCGGGCGCGCCTCCTGTTCGCGCGCGGCCAGCTGGGGCCAGCCGGTGATGCATTGCACCTTGCCGTGCAGGTGGCCGAGCAGGTCGGGAGTCCCCGGCTGCGCAGGCTCGCCGACGCATTCCAGGTTCGTCTGGCACTCCGCATGGGTGAGCTTGCCGGCCCAGTAGGTTGGGCGGAGGAGATGCTCGACGAGGGGGCCGACCTGTCCAGCTTCGAGCGTGAGCCCGAAGCGCTAACCCTGGCACGCGTCAGGTTGGCGCAGGCCATGCCGGATGAGGCACTGGCGTTGCTGGATCGCTTGATGTTGGCTGCCGAGCAGCACCGCCGCGCCGGCAGCGTGCTGGAAATCCTGTGCTTGCGGGCGCTGGCCTTGAACCAGCTCGGCAACGAGCACGGCGCTGTGGCAGCCATGCAGCGAGCGATAGAGTTGGGCGAGCCAGAGGGCTATATACGAGTTTTTGCCGATGAGCGGGATCGAATGGCCGTGCTGCTCCGCCAGGCGCTCAGCCGCGGTATTCGGCGGCGCTATGTGGCCACGCTTCTCGGCGCTTGCGGCCCGAGCACGGGTGGCCCACCCCGCACCGGCCTCGCGGTGCTGACCGCCCGCGAGCGCGAGGTGCTCCACCTGCTGGGGCTGGGCCTCTCCAACAAGGAGATCGCCGAACGTCTCGTCTTGAGCGAGGGTACGGCCAAGTCGCACGTGCATAACCTGATCAGCAAGCTCGGCGTGGAGAGCCGCACCCAGGCCATACTCAGAGCCCGCGAGCTGGGCGCCCTGGCAGGCTATGATCTCACCGCAGAGAGCCGGTTGCCGGCGACCTGAGCGCCCGCATGGACGAACTCGATGCGGCGATGACCTGGCTGGCGTGGCGAGCCGGCACGATTCGGAGTGGTTGGTCGGAGTAACAACGCGGCCCTAAGCATCGAGGAACTCTCGTGGTTGGGCATCATTACGGTTGGAACAGGCTCGCGAGGCTGAACCGGTTGCTGTGAAAATCGAACAGCGTCATCAGGTCGCCTACTGCGGGGCCGTTGCCGGGAGATATTCGCCGTCTCGCTGCTGAGGATTCGGCAAATTGTCCAGGCTTCGATCTGACAACGGCGCGAGATTCCAATTAGCTTCGATGAACTTCACAATCGACACGTGGTCGGCGTACGTGTGGTCGGTGGCGTCCGGTCTGGTGAATGGTGACACGACAATCATCGGAATTCGCGTGCCATCTCCGAAGAAGCTCACTGGTTGCACTTCACCGGAGTCGTAGTAGCCACCGCCTTCGTCCATGGTGATGAAGATTGCGGTCGATTTCCACAGCTCGGGTTGATTCTGGACCTCGTCGACGACGTGGCTCACGAAGGCTTCGAACGCCGGGACGGTCGAGGAGCCAGGATGGCTGTCATCGGCGCCCGGTTTCAGGATGGAAATTTCGGGCAGGCTACCGTCGGCGACCTCCGCGTCGAAGTCCTGTGCGCCATGCTGGATGTTTGTCCGCCTGGCCGGGTCCGTCATGACTGACGACTCGTACTGGAATGGGTCGCAGATGCCACAACAACCGGGGCTGACCTTGCCGTTGGCATAGCCCTCGCCGAAATACCCCCACGTGACGCCTTTGTGCTGGAGTGCGTCGGCGATGGATCTGGTGGTGTGCTGGGGGGAACGGTGAAGGTCGAAGTGTTGAGTGAGCCGTCGATGTTGTAGCCCGGGTTGTAGTTGTTCAGCAGGTAGTAGTGCTCGGGCGCACAGTCGCCATCCCGGAACGGCTTGTGGCGGAGCGTGGCGAAGTAGGCAAAGACACCGCTGACCCCGGGTTGGCTGTGGTCCGAGCAGTTCGAGTAACTGCCACCGTCGGTCGTGCCGGCCTTGTCATATCCTCCAGGGCGCCTGCGACGGCGCCTCAGGCGGATCCACGTGCAGAAAGTTCTCCACCAAGGTGGCAAGGTCGGGCGCGGTACCAGCTTGAGCCGATCGGAGTGCTCAAGCAGTGCCAGGCCGTGCGGCGGTGAGGCCTTGGAAACCCGTAGGCACGGCCCAGGCGGGCCAGCGAACAGTGCAGCGCCACGGCCAAGTCGGCGGGGCGCAGCGCGCCGCCGGCGACGAACAGGGCTCGCCCGTTTGCAGGTGAGTGAAGTGCCGGCTCATCCGGGTCATCTCGTCCACTTCGACCAGCAGATCGGTAATCCGGGCCCAGCGCAGCATCTCGTACGCGCGCCGCCCAAGCTCCTCTGCCTCGGGTGGAACGGCGGTTCGCAGCGGCGGATCAGCAAGCGGCCATTCCGCAGGCGGATCTCGGGCAATTGACTGTTCTCGAGCAGGCTGGCGACCTTTTTCATCTCGCGATCGACCGTGTCGCGTCGCCCGTCGAGATGCGTGGTGCACCTCGTCTCGATTGCCACCGACCGGTCCCGCCTTGCGAATCGCCTGCCAGTCGGGCTGTGGCAACAGGTATTCGTCGAAGGCCCGATACTGGCGACTGCCGGCCACCCACACATCGCCAGGGCGTAGTCGATCACGCAACGTGCTCAGCGCGCACAGCTCGTAAAAGGGCTGGTCGATTGCGCCGGTTTTGGTCAGGACGTGTGGTTCCCAACGCGGAGAGATGAACTCGATGGGTGCATCGCGCGGAATCCGCTTGAGCCGTTCGGATGCGTTGAGCTCCCTCAGCAAGCTCAGCCCGTCGATCAGCGATTGACATGAGGCCGTCTTTTGAAACTCAAAGCTGTCCAGGAGGGTTGGCGCATAGCGGCGCACGCGTGGAAACGCCGTCGCCAGCAGCGCCAGAGGATCGAAACGCAGCGGATGGGCGAGTTGCTCCGCCTCGGCGACGCTGTCGACGAACGTCGTCCAGGGCAGAATCGCCTCGATGGCCTGATACGGATCGACCGCGGCCTCGCGCGCCGAGATCAGCGCCGCGCCGACGCTGGCATACAGACGCACCTTCTCGTTGATCGCACGACCGCTCTGTTGGAATTGCTCGGCGTGCGCGTGCCGTGTGGCGGCTGGCGCAACATCGCCAGCGTCGTCATTCGCGCTCCTGGCTGGACTACCAGCAAGCTGTCCAGTTGCGCTCGCTGCGCATCGGTGAGAGCGGCGGCCAAGCGAACGAACACGAGCCGCCCGGCCCGCCGGCGCGTCTCCCACGCCAACCGCCCAATTGTCGACAGGGCCGGCGCCAGCACCTTTCGTTCCCGCATTTCGTCGATCAGCGCGCCCACCAGGACCGTTCCGACGTCAGTGGCGAGCGCGATCGGCAGCAGCCAACCCGCCAGCTCGCGGTAGACCGCGGCTGAACACGAATGGAAGCCGAAATCGCATTGCAGCTCGAGCACATGCTCGCGGCGCGTGGTATCGCGGCCGTGCAGATACTCGGTGAACGCGGCCGGATCGACGCCCAGCTGACCGGCGAGCATGGCCAGAATCTGCGGGTGAGCGTCCTCGCCGACGGCCAGAATCTGCGGGTGAGCGTCCTCGCCGACGTGCAGCACGCGACCGGGGTAGCGCGCATAGCCGAGCCGGACGCGAAGCCCACTTGCGTTGACGGTCGCCGGTGCCGGCGAATCAGTCGCAGGTCGTCGTCGGAGAGCGTGTAGAAGCGGGCCAGGGTGCGGTCATCGAACGTGGGGAGTTCAGTGAACTGGGCGCGCTGGGACCCAGCGCGCAGTTCGCGGGTGGGCATGGCTGGGCTAGCGCACGCGGGCAGGTTGCCGCAGAAAACTGCGTATTTGCTGCGGCAATGCTAGCCTGGACGGGACCCGCCCAATGTGGATGACGGCTCCATGGAGGCCGCGACCCGCCCGCGTTTGCTGCGACGACGCGCAGCGCCAGTTCAGCCGGCCTGCGCGGTGAGGCGCGTGGTCCGCCTCGAGCGGCGCGCGTCGACCGGCACGGTGGCGACGGCGATCGGGGCCTTCCTCGCCGAGCACGACCTCAACGCCGGCTCACGACGGGTCTACGCCGGCGCCCTCCGCGCGCTGCAGGAGCACCTGGGTGCCGACACCGCCCTGACCGTGCTGGACGAGCCACAGGCGGCAGCGCAGCTCGCCGGCTGGTTTCGGCGGCGCTATGGCCGGACGGCGCCGGCCACCCGCGTCCGCCAGCTCGCGATCCTGCGCTCGGCCTGTGGCTTCTGGCGGCGGCGCGGCTGGCTCAGCACCGACCCGACCGCCGGCCTGGAGCGGCCCCGCGTCCCGCTTGATCGCACCAGAGCGCTCACGCGCGAACAGCTCGCGGCCTTGTGGCGCCGCGACGGCGTGCCACTGCGCGAGCGGGCCTTCTGGCGACTGCTATACGAGTCCGCGGCTCGCGCCAACGAGCTCCTGTCGCTCGATATCGAGGACCTGGACCTAGCCAACAAACGCGCTCGCGTCAGCAGCAAGGGTGGGGCCGTGGAGTGGGTATTCTGGCAGACCGGCGCCGCGCTCTTGCTGCCGCGGCTGCTGGCGGGCCGCACAATCGGCCCGGTGTTCTTGGCCGATCGCCAGCCCACACGCGCGGTGCCGACCGTCGATCGGTGCCCGCTCACCGGCCGCGCCCGGTTGTCCTACCGCCGTGCCGCCCAACTGTTCAGCCAGGCCACCGCCGGCTGGACGCTCCATCAACTGCGGCACTCAGCGCTGACCCACGCCGCCGAGGACGGCACCAGCACGCCCCTCCTGCTCGCCCGCTCGCGGCACGCCTCGGCCCGCTCGCTGGAGCGCTACGCCCGCCCGAGCCCCGAGGCCGTGGCCCGCGAGCTGGCCGAGCGCGACCCAGCCCCGCGCCGGCGCTGACAGCCGAGCGTCGACTGGGAACGGATGGTGGATGGCCCGACAGCGACGATCGGCAACCCTCGCCGTCGTGCAGCTGCTGTCCTCGACAGCCTCGATGGGGGGTGCGGACTGGATTGATGGGCGAACGGGGCATCAGTGACCTGCCGCTCCTTCCGACCAAGCTGGTCGCACCCGGCGTGCGACCACGCGCGGTGCAGCGCGGCCAGCTCCTCGAGCGCCTCGCCGCCGCCGCCCGCCTGCCGGTGACGCTGGTCGCCGCCCCGGCCGGCTTCGGCAAGACCACCCTCCTGACGCAGTGGGTCGGCGAGCTGCGGTCCGCCCGCCACGCCTGGGTGTCGCTGGACGCCGGCGACCGCGACGTGGCGCGCTTCTGGTCGTACGTCGTGGCCGCGCTTCGCGGCGCCTGGCCGAGCCTGGGCACGGAGCTGATGGCGGGCCTGGATTCGCCCCGGCCGCTCTTGCCGACAGCCGTGCCGGCCCAGCTCATCGTCGACCTGGCTCAACTCGACCAGGACATCGTGCTCGTCCTCGACGACTATCACCTGGCCGAAGACGCCGCGCTCGACGCCGGATTGGTGTTCCTGATCGAGCACCTGCCGCCACGACTGCACCTGGTGCTGGGGACGCGCACCGATCCGGCCCTACCGCTGTCCAGGTTGCGGGCTCGCGGCGAGCTGCTCGAGGTGCGCGCCGTGGAGCTGCGCTGCACCGCCGACGAGGCGTCCCGCTTCTGCAGCCAGACCATGGGGCTGGAGCTGACAGCGGCCAGCGTGGCGCTGCTCGAGACCCGCACCGAGGGCTGGTGGGCCGGGCTCCAGCTGGCCGCGCTGTCGCTGCGGGACCGGCCCGACCCGGCCGGCTTCCTGGGCGCCTTCGCCGGCAGCCACCGGCACGTGCTGGATTACCTGGTCGAGGAGGTGCTCCACCAGCAGCCCGCGGCGCGCCAGGCGTTCCTGCTCCGCACGGCGGTCCTCGATCGGCTCAGCGGGCCCCTGTGTGACGCCGTGACCGGCGCCGGTGGCGGCCAGGCGCAGCTCGAGCGCCTCGAGCGCGACAACCTGTTCCTGGTGCCGCTGGACGACGAGCGCGGCTGGTACCGCTATCACCACCTGTTTCGGGACGTGCTGCGCCACCGCCTACGACTCGCGGAACCGGGGCTGGTGCCCGAACTGCACCGCCGCGCCAGCGCCTGGTGCGTCGACCACGGGCTGCGCGAGGACGCCGTCGAGCACGCGCTGAGCGCGGGCGAGTGGGACGGAGCGGCCCGACTCATCGAGAGCTGGATGGATCCGCTGCTCATGCGCGCCGAGTACGGCACGCTGTACCGCTGGCGCGGCAAGCTGCCGGCGGCGGTCCGCGCGCGCCATCCCCGGCTCAGCTATCAGTACGGCCTGGCGCTCGTCCGCC
>JAFAPL010000051.1 GCA_019247135.1 Chloroflexota bacterium
GTGCGGCATACCAAGCCAACTGCGCGACGGCGGCGACCACCACGTACAAGGCCTCAACGCTGGGAGTGAGCGCAGCCGGTTTCACCTTCGCCACGCCGGTCCTGAAGACATTGGCCGGTGGCGCGTGCGCGAACAACTGGTCACTGATCAAGATCACGCTCACGGTGAGCAGCACAGATGGACGCTCCAGCGAAACCGTAGACGTCGTGAAGTACAAGCCATGAAGCGGTTGTGGCGGTTGGGAGACGACGGCTTCACGCTGGTCGAGTTGCTGATGGCCAGCGTTATCGGCGCCGTGGTCGTCGGAGTAATCTCCGCGGCACTCATCGTCGGCTTCAAGACGATAGATGGCACGCAGGGACGGTTCTCGGACTCCCACGACGGACAGATCGCGCAGGACTACTTCACCACGGATGCGCAGAGTTCCGACGCCGTCGACTCAAGCGCCTCGGACACCACGTGCGGCGGCGCCAGCCCGCTCCTGCGCTTTCGATGGACCGGCCGTGCGACGGACCCGCCGACCGATTACGAGGTCGTCTCCTACCGGCTGCGCTCCCTCAACGGGGAGTCCCAGCTCATTCGGCAGACGTGCGCCGGCACCACGGACTTCACGGGACTCAGCCCCAACCAGACCCTGGTGCTAGGCCACAACATTCTCGGTACCCCCACCGTTGCCTGCACTTACTCGCCGGGCCCGCCAGACACGACTTGTAACACCGGAACATCCGCGAATCCGTTTGTCACGGTGAAGCTCACGGTTGTAAGTCAGACCACCGCGCACAACGTGGCTGACACGTTCACCTACGTGCTCAAGGCGTCGCGGAGGTCATCGCAATGATCCACGCCATTGCAACTCGGGTAAGGCGGGAATCGGACGAGGGCTTCGTCCTCGTCATGGCGTTGTTCTTCCTCGTGGCTATGGGCCTGCTCATCGCGGGTCTGCTGAACTTCTCGCTCACGAACTTCTCGACCACCGCGTCGCTGCAGGACCAGCGGAACCAGGTCTACGCGGCCGAAGGCGCCCTCTACTCGGCGGTGCAGTCGATCCGTGGAACTGCGAACTTGGGCGCGGAGAACACTGCTTGTCCGACGATCACGACCGCGACGAACATCAACGGCTACCCGACGCGCGTTCGGTGCTCCCCGCAGCCCGGAAGTGGCACCACAGCGACGAACCGGCCGACCTATACGTTGCTGGCCCTCCCGGCATCCGGGAGCAGCGATGAGGGCGTCTCTGACTCGCCGACCAACGGCGCTGGCGGGGGTGGCGCAGACATCTACGTCGGCGGGAACGTCGCATCGAACGGCTATATCGAACGCACGGGAAACAGTGCCTCCGGCGGATTCTGGATCAGCGGGTCAGCCGTCGCGCGTGGCTCCTGCATCGCCAAGGCGGGCACTCTCCACAGCACGCCGGCTTGCGCCACAACGTCCACCGACTTCACAGACCCGGGCTACGCGCTGCCGGGCGGAAGCGCACCGTCCGCGGCACCTTCCTCTGTGTGCGTCGCGAACGCCGCCAAGTTCTTTCCCGGTACATACAATTCCGCCCCCACGGCGCCCGCAGGATGCTCTGGCAAGACTTGGTGGTTCAGCCCAGGGCTTTACTACTTCGACTTCACTGGCGCCGGCAGCCATGCCTGGAGCTTGTCCGGGCACACGATCGTCGGCGGAACCCCCAACACGAAGAACTTCGACCCCACCAACGCAGGCGTGACGACAAGCATGCCGGGCTGGTGTAAGACAGATAGGGACCTACCGCCGTACGCAGGCGTTGAGTGGGCGTTCGGCGGCGACACGAGCCTAGCCACCGGCACTGGACTCTTGGAGCTCTGCGCGACGCCGAGCACGAGCGGCCAGGAGATTGCGATCTTCGGCGTGGGTGGATCGGGCGCGGGTGGTGTGGCCCCGACGACGGTCAACACGTCACCAACGACAAAGGTGACCACGGGCTTCAGCGGCGCAACCGCGCCGAACGCCCTCGTTATCGACGGGGCGACCGCTGATGCCAACCCGATCACGAAGAACACCACTGCCCAGGTGACTCTTAGCGCTTTCGGCGCGATCTCGGTGCCGAGCGGTGCTGTCGTGACCTCTGCAGTCCTTCGTATCGCACATCGTGAAGGATCCACGAATCCAGGCACGCTGTCGGCAACCGTGACAAGCGGCTCGTATACCCAGTCAATGGACGACAGCTGCTCCACCGACAACCTCTGCCAGAGTTCTTCGGCTATCACGACGGACACGCTTGATGTGACTTCAGCCTTCCAAGCGAACGCGAATTTCACGACTGGGCTGTCCGTCGTGGTGCAGGCCGCTGCTCAGAAGAAGAACAACTGGGCGGAGTTCTTCGATGGCGCGCAGTTGCGCGTCAAGTACCTACCCGCCGGTGGTTACCGGGCGCAGGCAGGCTGCCTTGTTATTGCCAACCCGGACCCCGCCAGCTGCGACTTCCTCACGAACGGCACCGGGCAGGTGTTCGTTCAAGGCACCGTCTACACACCGTTGACCCGTGTCGACATCACGACCGGAACGGCGGACACAGTTCAGTTCAACCGCGGGATCATTGCGCGCGACATAGTCGCCGAAATCAAGCCCGGAAACGGGTCGAGCCATTCATTCGGACTAGGCGAGGCAGACCGCCTGGTCTTGCTCACCGTCGACGTCCAGATCAACGGCACCTGGACGCCACGACTTCAGTCTCTGGTGAGCATCAAGGACAGCGACTTCTCCACTCCGGGACTAAAGGTCACCTATCTGTCGTGGAACGACCTGCGCTGATCGAGGGCCGGAAGAAATCAGCCGTTCGGAGGATCCAGTCCCCTAAAGGCTGATCAGCATCTGCACGGAACGTCGATAGCGGGGGCCCCACCAGTGCGGCAGGTTCATCACCAACCAGAACGGCCGTCCAACGTGAAGGGAACCAAAATGCTCCACCGCCTGCAGCAGCGGCGCGAGGATGAGGGCTTCACCCTCATCGAACTCCTCGTCGTCATCATCATCCTGGCCGTGCTGGCCGCCATCGTGGTGTTCGCCGTCGGCGGCATCAACAACAACAGCAAGACGAGCGCCTGCAAGGCCGACAAGAAGACCGTCGAGACCGCAGAAGAGGCGTACTACGCCACCAACAACGCCTACGTCGACTCGGACTCCGCGTCGATGGTGCCCAAGTTCCTCGCCGAGGCATCGGTCATGTACAAGGCGACCGCGGCCGCCGGAGGCGGGTCGTACACGAT
>JAFAPL010000059.1 GCA_019247135.1 Chloroflexota bacterium
GAACAGCTCGACGCGCTGCGCGAGCTTGTCGAGCGATCGCGCATGTCGTTGGACGATCCACCCGAATTTGCCGTTCTCGCGGTGGGTTTTCATCAGGCGGTCGCGGAATGTTGCGGCAACCGCGCGTTGCGAGCTTCCCTGGCCGCCTTGCGGTCGACACAGCTGAAGCACATGGGACCGCCGACGACTCCGCCCATCGCGCACCGGGTCGCACAGGTCCATGGTGCGATCCTGGACGCGATTGTCGCGCGCGACGCCGGGCTGGCGCGGCGGTGCATGTTGGAACACCTTGCGGCGTTGTCGTCAGCCGCGCACGCGGCGAGCCACGCCGCGATCGCCGCCTCCGTGTGACAACGAAGCGTCGGCTCAGATCAGAGTATCCTGGTGTCCCGAGCCCTCCATCAGGACCTGTCGACGATAGAGCGAGAAGGGTTTCTGAATCGGCGCGTCGTCGAACGAGAACAGCACCGCCGGCGGAGCATCAGTCGCCACCATGTGTTCGCGCCAGGACCACGTGGGTGCGCAGAACGTGTCGCCCTTCTCCCACTCCAGACGCTTCCCGCCGATGATGCTGCTGCCGCGGCCGTCCAGCACGTGATAGATGCGGCTGGCAGTGTCCCGAACCGCGCGTGTGTGTTCGCCTGGCCGGATCAGCTGCGCATGTGAATCGATGGTCGGCAGCGTCGGGCCGCCAGTCAACGGGTTCACGTAGTCGAGCATGACGCCCGACTCCTCCGAGGATGCATCACCGGCGCGATCCATGAGCTCGAGCGTTTCGCGCACATCGTCGTAGCGGTAGTTGAGGATCGGCGAATAATTGCCCGAGAACCGGTCGTCGTGAGGTCGGAATCCGCTGTTGTAGCGGTGCTGTGAATCATCCAGTTCCTTGACGACCGGCTGGATCTCGTACCCGTTTCCGAGCTCCTCGTAGAACATGGCGTTCATGGCCAGCACGAACGGCATGTCCAGCCCGTCGAGCCACATCATCGGTTCGCTGGACTCGTTGCCGTGGTCGTGCCAGGCCCAGTTGGGCGTGGTGACGAAGTCGCCCGGTCGCATCAAGGTCTTTTCGCCGGACACGGTGGTATAGGCGCCGTTACCCTCGACGATGACGCGCAAAGCGGAAGGCACGTGCCGGTGGGTCGGAGCAATCTCGCCGGGCATGATCAACTGGATGCCGGTGAACAGCGTCTGGGTCGCGCCGGGGCTGCCGCCGAGGCCAGGATTCAGGTACATGAGCACGCGTCGTTCCGCCTCTTCGGCCGAGATACGGTGCCCAGCTTCGAGGATGCGCGGGCGGACGTCGGACCACTTCCAGATGTGTGGGACGATGTCCGTCCTGGGCTCGGCGGTGAAGGCATCGCCCAGAACGAGCCACAGGGGTTTGAGCCACAACTGACGCAGCTCGTCGAGGTCCAGGCCGGCGGTGTTCTGGCTGCCCGGGCCGGTGCGTTTTTGTCGAGTCTCGGTGTCGATCGCCACGGGCGCGTCCTCCTCAGGTTGCGCGGCTTTTTCTCCCCTTGTTTTACCCCGCGGGGCTGACCCGAGCGCCCACGCTTTGTTGATTGGGACTGCCGTTTGCGCGGCTGGCATCACTTATGCTTCGGTGCGCGCCATGGACGAGCCGCGAGTCGTGGTACGTGGCCTCTCGAGCGCCTGGCTCCGCGCCCTCGCGCTGCCACTCATCGTTCTCGCCTGGCTGGCTGTTCTCGTTCTGATCGGCTGGCTGCTGGGCCACCTCACGCGCACCATCCTCATCCTCGTTCTGGCAGCGGTGATCGCGTTCGCGTTCACACCGCTGGCGAATCAGCTGCAACGCTGGCTGCCGCGGGTCTGGGCTATCGGCCTGGCGTATTTGCTCGGGCTGCTCGTGGTGCTCGGCTTCGGCGCGTACGTGATCGGCACGACCGTCGTCCAGGTGGCCGCGCTCGTGCAAAGCCTGCCTGCATATCAACAGCAGGCGCAAGCGTTGTTCCCACAGATCGAAGGCCTGCTGGCGCCACTCGGCGTTGGCCCCGATGCCCTGACCAGCGCGCAACATCAGGCGATTACCGAGGTACAGTCCGCGGGCACCACCGTCGCAACAGAGTCGCTGACGGGCATCGCGGCGATCTTCGGCAGTGTCATCGATTTCATCCTGGTCTTGATCCTGAGCATCTACATGGCCCTGGACGGGACGCGCATCGCGCACTGGCTCAGGACTGAACCGCCAGGGCGTCGCACACGCGCCCGTACGCGGCTGGGGGTCGCGGTGATCAGCCGCGTCATCGGCGGTTACGTGCGCGGGGTGCTGACACTCGCTGCACTGGTGGGCTTCCTGGTTGGAGTGGGGATGGCGGTACTGGGCGTGCCGTACGCGATGCTGCTCGGGGTCCTGGCCTTCTTCATGGAGTTCGTGCCCGTGCTGGGGGTCTTCGTCTCGGGCGCGGCGTCAGTGGGTATTGCCGTAGTGAGCTTCCACGAGCCGCTCAAGCCGTTGCTCGTGCTCGCCTACTTCGTCGTTGTCCACGTGATCGAGGGCGACGTAGTCGGCCCGCGCATCATGGGCAAGGCAGTGGGCATCCATCCGGCGACAGGACTGATCGCACTCGCCGCTGGCACCGAGCTCTTCGGCGTGTGGGGCGCGCTGTTCGCCGCGCCTGTCGCGGGCCTGCTGCAGGCAATGGCCACGGCAGCATGGGTCGAGTTCAGGACGGGCGAGCCCGAGCACCTCACGCAGGTTGCGCAGGCCGTTGCGCAAGAGGGCGATGAACGCGCTACAGAGCTTGCCAGTAGCGTCGGCCCTCGAGGCGGATGACTTTGCCGAACCCGGGCACCGGAAAGTGCGAAGACGCGAACGGCATGCGCTCCGCCTCCAGTCGCTCGAGCAGGTCACGCCGCGTGTCGGCGGCGACCTCGGCGTGCATGTCGAACAGATACGGCCACTCCGGATGCACGACATGCACCGGACTCGAGATCGCGTCGCCCACGATGAGCGCCCGCTCGCCGGCCGACGTCACGAGCAGGCTCTGACTGCCGGGCGTGTGACCGGGTGTATGCAGCGTCTTCAATTCCGCGTTCAGCTCGCGCTCGCCACTCAGCAGATCCAGCGCACCGAGACCTTTGAGCGGCTCGACTAACTCCGGAAAGCCACCGAAGATCTCGCGTACCTCGGCGGATTGCCAGGCATCCCAATCCGCCTGGTGCACCAGATACCGCGCCTTCGGAAAGGTTGGTTGGCCGTTGCTGATGTTCCAACCGATGTGGTCGGGGTGAATATGGGTCAGAAAGACGAAATTGACCTCTTCGGGTTGAACGCCTCGTGCGCGCAGCTTCTGGGGCAGATCACCGGTGGCTCCGGTTGCGCCCGACATGGGGGTGCCGGCAGGCCCGATGCCCGTGTCGACCAGGACGAGCTGGCCCTGTGAGCGGACCACGTAACAGGTGAACGTGCCTGGCGTGTCGTCGGGTCCGCCGTGGGCGCTGAACGCGTCGGGATACCGCGAACGGTAGGGCTCGAAGGACTCCAGCGGGGTGTGCGGGAAGCGCATCGACAACGGCCACGGTGACGGGTCGACGTGTGCGTCAGGCAGGGCGAGGATTTCCACGTTGCCCAGGCGGAGCGTATCGTTCGGCATCTGAATTCGCGGCCAGTGTACGCCGACATGAGCCCAACCCGGGTGCTGCCTCGCAAACCGGCGCAACTCCCTCCGGAGTTTCGACCCACTAGCGGTACTACTCCGCGACCGGCTACTACTCTGAAGGCACGATCGTCAGGCTCGCTTTGCTTGCTTGCGGACTGGCAATCTTGACGTACTCAGTAATGTCCTCCAGATGGCGGTGCAGTTCAGGCGGCCCGATGCCGCCGGGCGCGTACGTGACGAAAAGGACTCTGCTGGTCGAAGCGTGAATGCGAGTACGCGCGTCCGGGCCATACACGACGGCCGAAATGATCCCCGCGCGATCGCGCATCAACATGTCGCCCGCGTGGATCTCGCGCTCCTGGCCGTTGATGCTTGTGAAGCGGTCGCCTTCGCGCGAAACGTCGACGAGCAGGTCACCCTCGACGAAGTCCGCGTCGTGCCCAGCAGTCAGCAATTGATTCGCCACCTCCGCCGCGAACATCGCGCTCACCAGCGTTCCGCCCGGGCTCACCAGCGGCTTTCGCTTCAGCGCCACCGACTCCAGCTGCCGCAGCACGTGATACGTCTGACCGAATGCACGATAGTGCGGCAGATACGCGGCCACCGAGGGTAGTGCCTGGAGCGTCGCCCGGTCCGCGCCCGCGAACCGCGTCCGCAGCGTGTCCTGCACTTCGAGCAGCCGCTCGTCGAGGGCGTCGGATCGCTCGCCGTTGGTGACGTTCTCGAGCAAAAGCACGCCGACATGTGCCCCAGGAAACGTGCGCTCGAATTCCGCGGAATCAGTAACGCGCAACAGCAGCCCGATTCTACGCGCTGGCCCATGGTGTGCGAGCATGTCTGTGTGCGCCTGCCAGCGGACGTCCGTTCGATTCTGGAACAACTGGATGAGCCCCGCCTGCTCAAGGATCAGCTGCGCGTCGCCGACCATACGGTCCGGGTCACGCACCCGGAGCGGGTCTTCTGGCCGGCCAGCCATGGATATCCTGCATACACCAAGCGTGACTTGCTGAAGTATCTCGTTCGCGCCTGGCCGCTCCTGGCGCCACATCTGCGCGATCGGCCACTCACACTGAAGCGTTACCCGTACGGTCTGACAGGCAAGCATTTCTTCCAGAAGCACGTCGAGATTCCATTACCGGACTTCGTCGATCGCGAGTGCATGTTCGCCGAGCAGCACGCGGCGAGCGGTGAGAACGTCATCTGTAACAACCTGGCCACACTTGTGTGGCTCGGTCAGATGTCGGACATCGAGCTGCATACGTGGTACTCGCGCAGGTCGGTCGAGCCGGACGCGCATAATCTCCCGCGGACCTTCGCCGGCTCGGTAGAAGCATTGGAAGCCTCAGTCCTGAATTATCCGGATTTCATGGTCTTCGACCTGGATCCATATGTGTATTCCGGCCGGGAGCGCGCGCGTGAAGAACCGCAACTCCATCGTGAAGGATTTCTCAGGACGGTCGAGCCGGCATTCTGGTTGAAAGAGGTATTGGATCAGCTGCACTTACCTTCGTTCGTGAAAACGAGCGGCAAGACCGGGCTCCACATCTTCGTGCCGATCCTGCGGCAACTGAACTACGACCTGGTGCGGAGCATCTCGGAGCAGATCTGTCGCTTCGTACAGCGCCAGCATCCGCTGGAGACGACCATGGAGTGGAGCGTGGAAAAGCGAACGGGCAAAGTGTTTCTGGACCACAACCAGAACACACGTGGCAAGACTC
This sequence comes from Chloroflexota bacterium, assembly GCA_019247135.1. The sequence continues at coordinate 5,342 of JAFAPL010000059.1, forward strand.
TAGCCTGCGCGTACTCGCCGCGAGCGCTACCAGGCGCGCCCGTGTCGATGCCCGTCCGCTGGGACGAGCTGGCGTCCGTGTACCCGACCGATTTCCTGATGTCGAACGCGTTCGAGCGTCTCGACCGGGTCGGCGATCTCTGGCGCGACATCCTCAGCGCGAAGGCCGATCTCTCACAGGCATTCGGTGCGACGCGCTGACGGCACGCAGGAGCACGCGTGCAAGCCGGGCTTCACCGCGTCGATGCCGCATGAGTGCGTCAGCGACAACGGGTCGGATGCCGAGTGCTTCGATGTCGGGCACGAGCGCGCGGTCCAGGGGATCGATGAGATATATGTCCAGAAACTCGCGGTATATGGCGGCGACTCCGGCTGCGGTCGGCTGGTGGCCCAGTTCTACCAGCATCCGCGCGGCCGGGCCTTTGACCGTGCTCCCGCCGATGATCGGTGAGACCCCAGCCACGATAGCACCGCGCGCACGCGCAGCACGCACACCGTCCAGCACGCCTGGCACCTGCAGAATCGGTCCAATGCTGACGAAGGGATTGCTCGGACACAGCACGATCAACTCGGCGGTCGAGAGCGCCTCCAGCACACCGGGCGCGGCGACGCATTGCTCGATCCCGCGTACCTTCACTTCGCTGATGGCAACTTCGGTGCGGCGGTGCACAAAGTACTCCTGGAAGTGCACCCATTCCCTGGAGTCGCGCAATTGCACCCACGTCTCCACCGCCGAGTCTGTCATCGGCAGGACGCGGACCTCGCGAATCCCCAGACGTCCAGCGAGATCTGCCGTTACGCGACTCGGCGGCCAACCAGCGGCCAGGAGCTCCGTGCGTCGGAGGTGCGTCGCCAGGTCCAGGTCGCCGAGGCGAAACCAGCCCTCACCGCCGAGACGCTCCAGGGCATCCATGCAGCGAAATGTGTCGCCGCGCGGTCCCCATCCGCGTGCCTCGTCCACCACGCCAGCGAGTGCGTACAGCACGGTGTCGACGTCTGGCGAGATGCGGAGTCCGTGCAGTGTCACGTCATCGCCCGTGTTTACGAGGACCGTCAACTCCGCATCGGGAGCAGACGCGTGCAGCCCACGCGCGAAGCGTGAGCCGCCAACACCGCCCGCGAGCGCGACGATCTTCAGGGCCAGATGACGTGCCCGTCGCGTGTGATCGCTTGCAGCAGGCTATTGGTGTATGCCCTGTCCACGTCGGTTGGAGCCGAGATGCCGCCGAACTGCAGCAAAGAATCCTGGAACG
>JAFAPL010000097.1 GCA_019247135.1 Chloroflexota bacterium
CAGGCGTTGGCGGAGTTCCCGGGCGTGTGCGTCGAAGCTGGCGGTGACCTGTACGTCGGAGGCCACAATCTCGCCGGTCAGCCCTGGCGTGTCGGCATCCAGCATCCACGCGCTGAGGGTCTGCTCGCTCGCACCGTCGAGGTCACGGATGCGGCCGTGTGCACCTCGGGCGATTACGAGCGCGGCGCGCACGTCCTCGACGCTCGCTCGCGAAAGGCCATACGCGACCTGGCGAGCGTGACCGTAGTCGCGCCGACGGCGATGGCCGCGGACGGTCTATCCACTGCCGCCATGGTGCTTGGACGCGAACGCGGCCTCGCCCTGCTGGAAAACCAGGGCGTGCACGGTCTGGTGCTCGATGCCGATGGCACGGGATATCAAACGCAGGGTTTTCCCACACCCGGATGAGCGCGCTGTGGCGAACCCCGAAACGTCAGCTCATCATCGTGTTCGCCGTGCTGTTGGCCATCGTCGTGCCGTTCTCGACCGGGGTTTCCTCAGAGATGGTCGCGAACCTCGCGGTCGCCGTGATTACAGCGTGTGCGATCGACGTCGGCTGGGAGTTCGCCGAACACCGCCGCTGGCTCATGCCGAGCAGCGCGCTCCTGACAGCCCTCATCGTGTTCTTCATCCTCTCGCCAGACGAGTCCTGGCTCGTGCTGGCCTGGACGAGCGGATTCGCGATCATCGCGAAGCGTGTCGTGCGTACGAATCGCGAGCACATCTTCAATCCAGCCGCCCTGGCCCTAGTCTGGGCGCCAATCGCCTTCGGCAGTGGTGAGAGCTGGTGGGGTGCTCTGGGCGACCTGCCTGCTTACTGGCTGGCGGTGCTCCTGGTGGGCGGCATCTGGATCGTGGCGCGGCTGAACAAGTTCCCGTCCGTGCTGATGTTCCTGGCCGTGTACTTCACGTTCTTCACCGGTGTTTCGATGGGCAATCCGCGGGCGGTCGCCGAGATGTTTCGCGAACCATTTCTTCAGGCCGCCCTGTTCCTTGCGTTCTTCATGCTGACGGATCCGCCGACGTCGCCGAACCAGTACGTGGACCAGATCTGGTATGGGGCGGTGGCAGCGCTCGGGGCGTGTGTCGCGCAACTGCTCGGCGCGGGTCAGGTGTATCTGCTGCGCGGGCTGCTGCTATCGAACTTCGTTCTGGTGGCGGTGCGGTATGCGCGCCGGCGCCCCGTGACGACTGAAGGCGAGCAGAATCTCGCGACGCAAACTCGGTCGCTCCGCACCTACTGAGGGGTAGCATCGCCGGGGTGCGCTTCCTCGTGCTCGCTGCCCTTCTGACACTCGTCAGTACGGCATGTCTGGGCAGCACGACGACACGGGTGCCGGCGCGCGTACCCCCTTCAAGGCTCGTTCTGCAGACGTTCGTGCCGCGCCAGCAAGACGCGCCGCGGCGATCGACGTTGACCGCCATCGATCCCGACACCCTCGAGGATGCGCCCGAGGTTCCCGCGCTCGACGTCGTGCCGTGCAGCAGCGGCTTCCGCGTGCAGCCGACGGGTCAGCTCCTCGCGAGCGTGGCCGGGGCGACAGGGGCCGGTGCGTGCGCTGACGCGCCGACAGCCGCTGTTCGTTTGCTCGACCTGACCGCCTGGACCTGGCGTGATGACATCGCACTGCCGACCGGTGGTTCCACCCTTCGCCCGGACGCGCTGCAAGGTCCAGCGCTGGCGTGGAGTCCCGATGGCCGCTGGCTATATCTAATAACGACCGACGAAACCGAACAACGCCAGCTGTGGCTGATTGACACATCCTCGCGCGGCGCGACACCGCTGTCCGTGCGGCTCGATTTCGTTCCCGAGCGCCTGGACGTTGCGCCGAACGGCTCGAGCGTATTTGTTCTGGGCGGTCGCTCGGCGGACAACACGCGTGAATCGATGGCCGTCCCGGGCTCGGGCTTCGTCGCGATTTACGATCCGCTCAGTCTGACGGAGCGAATTCGGGTTCCGCTATCGGGATTGGACATCGGACAGGCGGACCAGGCGCCCGGGTCGGTCTGGCCGGGCGTCGCCATGGCGCCTGACGGCAGCCGCTACTACGTCGTGCATGGCGATCGACCGCTCGTCGATGTCGTCGACGTGCGCGCACCACACTTCGAGCGCCTCGAACGCAGCATCTCGTTGCGCGAGACAGCGCCCGCGACCGGGACTTCGTCGGCCTGGCTCGCGGCGAGTCCTGACGGCGCGCGTCTGTACGTCTGGCAGCCCACTGCCGAGCCATCCGACGACCTGGGCCTGCAGATGGTGGACGTCGGCACGTGGCACGTCGAAACCGTCGACCCAATCGCGACCCGTCTCGGCAGCAGCGCGCAAGGCCCGTGGTTATTCCGTCTCGATCCACCGCTTTCGCAGCGCCCGGGCGCACAGCGCTCGCGCGACCCGACCGGCGCGCGGCTGAGCGTGCTCGACTCGAAGACGCTTACGGAGCAAGCGGTGCTCGACCAGGATCACTTTGCGTTCAATCTGAGTCAGTACGCCGACCGCACCTATGTGATCGACCGCCAACCTGGTCGGTCCACCCTGCTCACCGAGTTCGCCAATGGAAGCTGGGCGTCCGTGACGCAGCGCGAGCTCACAGCGCCGGGGTGGCTGATCACGGCTCAATCGGTCTGGTGACATGCCTTTCGCATCCGTAAACGGGATCGAGCTCTACTGGGAGGAAGCAGGCAGCGGCTTGCCTGTCGTGTTCTGCCACGAATTCGCGGCCGACTATCGCGGTTGGGAGCCGCAGATGCGGGCATTCGGTCGACTGTATCGGTGCGTGACGTACAGCCAACGCGGCTTTCCGCCCTCGAGCGTGCCAACGGAGCCCGAGGCGTACTCGCAGGAAACCCTGGTCGAGGACCTTCGAGGACTCGCCGAGCACCTGGGGATCCAGCGAGCGCACTTCGTCGGTTTTTCCATGGGCGGCAACGTTGTCCTGAATCTCGGCTTGAAGTACCCGAGCCTGTGTCGCAGCCTGACGGTCGTGGGCACGGGCGCTGGCACCGTCGCT